>JAHFCD010000498.1 GCA_023249695.1 Elusimicrobiota bacterium | reverse complement strand
AGGAGCGCGTTCATTCGACCATCTTCTTATACAACACCCGGGCCTTCGCGTTCGACGGTTCCCGGCGCAGGACCTCGTCGAGATGGGTCGAGCACTCCTTGAGGCGGCCCCGCTCGCAGAGGAGCTTGGCGAGATTGAGACGCGCGTCGATCTGCTCCGGCGAGGCGGCCAGGGATTTTTCCCACCAGGCGATCGCGCCGTCGAAGTCGCCCGCGAGGTAGGCGAGGTTGCCGAGGTTGTTCCGCGGGCCGGGGCGTCGCGGGTCCAGCTCGGCGGCGCGGCGGAAGGCCGCCCCCGCGCCCTCGAAATCGGAGGCCTTCGCCTTGAGGAAGCCGAGCGCCTCGGCCGCGTCGGCGTCTTCCGGCGCGTTCGCGAGGCGTACCTCCGCCTCGCCCAGGGCCAAAGTGGCGGGGTCGGCATGAAAGGGGGCTTCCGTCGCGTTGCGCCGCACGGCGAGCGCCGGCTGCAACGCCAGGCCGAAGAAGGCGAGCAGGGCGATCGCGGGGACGACGGCCGGCGCGGCCGCGGCGCGCGTCTCGAGAGGGGACGCCGCGGCGAGGAGCGCGAACGCGGCGAAGGCCGACGCGCCGAAGCGCAGATCGGGGGAGACGAAGGCGGCGGTGAACAGGGCCAGGGCGCCGGCCGCGGCCGCGCCGCGCTCGAGGCGGCCTTCGGGGACGTCGTCGCGCCGCAGCATGAGCCAGGCCGTGAGCGGCACCGCGACGAGCGCCGCCAGGCCGAGGGGCCCGGTCTCGGCCAAGGTCTGCAGGTACTCGTTGTGGGCGAAGTTGACGATGACGCGGCCCTCGGGCCAGCGCGCCTTCAGCGCCGCGGAGGCGAAGGCCGGAAACTCGAGATGGAAGCGGCCGAGGCCGCAGCCGAGCAGGGGGTGCGCGCGCCACAGCGCGAGCGCGTCCCGCCAGATCAGGCCGTGCGTCCATTCGCGCCCGCGGAAAGCCCCCGCGGCGGCGGTCGCGAGCAGCGCGCCCGCGCCCAGCGCCTGCGCTAGGCGTTTTCCTTTCAGCCTCGCGAGCGCCCACATCAGGAGCCCCGCGACCAGGCCCAGCGACGCCGCGCGCGAGCAGGTCAGCGCGAGCGCCGCGCCCTGGACGGCGGCGGCCGAGCTCCACAGCGCGCGGCCGCGCCCGCTTGAGGCGTAGGCGCGCGCGAACGCGGCCGGCAAGGCCGAGGCCAGCGCCGTGCCGAGGAAGATCGGATTGCCGAAGCTCGCGAAGGGCCGCGGCTGGCCGGCGGCGGCCTCGGCGATCGCCCACGCGGCGGCGGCCGTCGCGCCGGCGAGCCAAGCCGTCAGGAACGAGTCCGGGCCGCCCGGCGCGAACGAGCGGCCGGCCGTCCAGAAGGCGAGGCCGCAAAACAGGAGGCGCGCGGCCTCGGACTGAGAGACGGCGAGATCGGGAGACAACGCCCAGAAAAATAGACCGGCGGCCGCGAGCGCCGCCGCGGGGAGGTCGAGCGGGGAGCGGAGCCCCGGGCCGCCGAGCTTGGCGCGGCGAAAAACCACAATGCCTCCGGCGAGAAGGACGACGGCCTGCACGGCGAGGAGCTTCGCGCGGACGAGCTTCTGATCGGGGACGAGCCAGAAAGCCGCGGCTCCCAGGGCCCACACGGCGGGGAGGAGGGAATCGGCTTCGGGCGCGGGCGGAGCCTTGGGCTTAGCCACGCAGGGAGGCGACGATCCGGTCCTGAACCTTGAACATGCGGGCTTTCGCCGCCGCCCCGTGATCGTCGTGGCCGATGAGATGCAGGGCGCCGTGGACGGCCAAGGTGGCGGCCTCGACGGCGATGGAGTGGCCGAGCGTCTTCGCCTGGCGCCGCGCCATCCACGCGGAGACGAAGATGTCCCCGATCGGGCGGTCGGCCCCGGCGACTTCTCTCGGGATTTCGTGCGCGAAGGAAATGACGTCGGTATCGTAGTCGTGCCCGAGGTAATGCCGGTTCATCCGCAGCATCGCCGCGCGCTCGAGGAAGACGATGTTCACTTCGCCGCGGAGGCCGGCGGTTTTCTTCGTCGTGCCGAACGCCAGTCGCACCGCTTTCCGGTACAGCGCGGCGCGCCGCGCCGATTCCGGCAAGGAGGCCATGCCCGCGATGATGACGGCGAGTCGATTGTTCATGGTCATCCCGCCTTCTCGTCCCATTTGTCGTAGGCGCGGATGATGCGCTTGACGATCGGGTGGCGGGACACGTCGGCCTCGGCCATGCGCACCGTGGCCGAGCCCTCGACGCCCTTGAGGATCTCGAGGACGCGGACGAGGCCCGAGGCCGCGCGCGCGCCGAGGTCGTTTTGGGTCGTGTCGCCGGTCACGACGGCCTTGGAGCCGGTGCCCATGCGGGTGAGGAACATCTTCATCTGCTCGGGCGTGGTGTTCTGCGCCTCGTCGAGGATCATGAAGGCGTCCTCGAACGTGCGGCCGCGCATGTACGCGAGCGGCACGATCTCGATGACGTCGTTGTCCCGCCAGGTGCGGAAGCGCTCGCCGCCGAGCAAGG
>JAHFCD010000497.1 GCA_023249695.1 Elusimicrobiota bacterium | reverse complement strand
GAACCTCGCTTCGGGAGTTCGCCCCCGAGTCCTACGCCACGGACTTCCCGCGCGCGTGCCTGGACGTCTTAAAGTCCGGCGAAACGCGCGTGCTGCCCGACTATCTCAGCCGCCGCCGCGTCCCAGGAGAATATTTCAACCTGGTCATCTTCCAGTTGGGCGACCAGGACGTCGGCGTCGCCTTCGAGAACGTCAGCGAGCGCAAGAAAGACCGTGAAATCCTTCAAGAAACCGCGCAGATGCTTCTGCTGATGATCGACAGCGTCCGCGACGCCGCGATCTTCAGGCTCGACGCGCGGGGCCGCGTCGCCGGCTGGGGGCAGGGCGCGGAATTCATCTACGGCTATCGCGCCGAAGACGTCCTCGGCAGCCCGTACGCCCGCTTCCTGTCGCCCGAGGACACGGCGAAGGACCTGCAGGAAAAGCACCTCCGCGCCGCCGCGCACGACGGGCGCTTCAAGACCGAGGGCTGGAACCTTCGCAAGGACGGGACCCGGTTTTGGGCGGACATCGTTCTGACGGCGCTGCGAAACGACGCCGGCGCCATGCTCGGCTGCGCGGCCGTCGTCCGCGACGCCACCCAGCGCCGCGCGGCCGGCCAATCCCTCGAAAGGCGGAGCAGCGACGTCTCCCGCTCGAACGTCGAGCTCTCGCAATTCGCCTCCGTCGCGGCTCATGACCTCAGCGAGCCGCTGCACAAGGTCAAGGCGTTCGCCGACCGCCTCAAGGAGAAGCTCGAGGGCACCCTCGACGACGAGGGCCGGGATTATTTCCGGCGCATGCTGCGCGCCGTCGACGGCATGCAGGATCTCATCGACGGCCTGCTCGCCCTCACGCGCGTCACCACCCGCGGCGGCCTGGCGGAGGTCGTGGACCTCGGCGCGCTCGCCCAGGACGTGGTCGAAGGCCTCGGCCCGGCCATCGCCCTCGCCAAGGCGCGCGTCGAGATCGGAGCGCTGCCTCGCATCAACGCCGATCCGCTGCAGATGCGTCAGCTCCTGCAGCACCTCATCTCCAACGCCCTCAAGTTCCAGCGTTCCGATGAGCGTCCGCGCGTGAGCGTCAACGGCCGAGCGACGGGCGACGGGAGCTGCGAGCTCGTCGTCGCGGACAACGGCATCGGCTTCGACATGAAATACGCCGAGCGCATTTTCCGGCCGTTCCAGCGACTGCACCCCCGCTTCGAGTACGAGGGGTCCGGGATGGGGCTGGCGATCTGCCGGAAGATCGCGGCGCGCCACGGCGGAACGGTGACCGCGACGAGCGAGCCGGGCCGCGGCTCCGAGTTCAAGGTGGTCCTGCCGATATCTCAGGAAGGGAGAATGGAATGCCAGCCCCCAGAAAAAGCGTCCAGCTGATTCTCGCGGAAGACGACGAGGACGACTACGTCCTGACCAAGCGGGCCTTCGAGAAGGCCGGGCTGCGCAACGAGCTCGTCTGGGTCAAGAACGGCGAGGAGCTCCTCGACCTCCTTAAGAGCCGCGGCGCGTATGCCGGCGCGCCCGCCGCCGCCGGCGCCCGGCTCGTGATCCTGGATCTCAACATGCCGCGCATGGACGGCCGCGAGGCGCTGGAGCGGATCAAGGCGGACCCGGACCTGCGGCGGATTCCGATCATCGTCATGACGACCTCGACCGCCGAGGATGACATCGCGCGCTCGTACGACCAAGGAGCCTGCTCCTTCATCCACAAGCCCGTGACCTTCGCCGAATTCGTCGCCGCCGCCGGCCTGTTTGAAAAATACTGGCTCGAGATGGTCGAGCTTCCCGACGCGGGAGGAAAGTCATGGACAAAAGCATAAACATTCTTCTGATCGAAGACGATCCCGATTACACTTTGCTCATGAACCTCTACGTCAACGAGGCGTGCGGGCAAGCGATGAGGCACGAGATCGAGAGCGCCGTCAGCCTCGCGCAGGGGCTCGACCTGCTCGCGCGCAAGGAGTTCGACATCGTCCTGCTCGACCTGATGCTGCCGGACAGCCAGGGCCTGGACACCTTGGCCGAGCTCCGCCGCCGCGCGCCCGGCGTGCCGGTCGTCGTCCTGACCAACATCGCGCTCGAGGATACGGCCCTGCAGGCGATCGGCGCGGGCGCACAGGACTACCTGATCAAGAGCAAGGTGGACCAGCAGCAGCTGTGCCGCGCGGTCGGCTACGCGCTGGAGCGAAACCGCCTCTACGGCCAAATGGAAAGCCTCGTGCGCGCCTCCCCCGACGGAACCGTCATCGTCGATTCCGCGCGCATGGTCCGCTACGCCAATCCCGCGGCGCTCGCCCTGCTCGATCGGACGGCCGAGCAGCTGCAGGGGCGGCTGTTCGAGTATCCGATCGAGGACGGCGCCGCTTCGGAGGTCAAGCTGCCGGCGCCCGGCGGCGAGGTCACCGCGGAGATGCGCCTGGCTCCCGTCGAATGGCGGGGCGCCCCGGCGCGCCTGGTCACGCTTCGGGACATCACCGATCTCCGGAGGCTGGAGCAGGCCCGGGCGGAAATCAGGGAACGCCGCAGCATG
>JAHFCD010000496.1 GCA_023249695.1 Elusimicrobiota bacterium | reverse complement strand
ACTGGGCCTTGATGTGACGGGGCAGGAGCGACGAGAGCAGCTCTTGGCGGCCGGGCTCGAAGCCGTAGTCCGGGAGCAGAGCGGCACCGCCGCTCTGCTCTGGCACCGGGATCGGAAGGATCTCGGCGGTCAGCAGGCGCTGCGTCGCGACGGACTTGAACTCGTTGTACAAGATCGTGACCTTGGAGACGCCCTTGTTCAGGTAGGCGTCGAGCACGGCCTGGCCCAAAAGCTCCGCGTGGACGAAGGTGATCTTGGGGAACACGCCGACGAGCTCGAAGGCCGTCTCGATCTGCTGGCCCTTGATGCGCGCCACCATGTCGCGGCCCTTGCGGCCGACCGCCACGCAGTAGGTCTTGCGGTCGCGGCGCTGGCGGAACCATTCGAGGGCCGCGCGGATCACGTTCGTGTTGAACGCGCCGCACAGGCCCTTGTCGCCGGTGACGAGGACGAGCAGCTCGGGGCCTTCGGCCCGCTTGTCGAAGAACGGATGGATTTGAACCGCCTTCTTGGCGGCGAGATCGAAGCGGACCTCGAGCAGGGCGAGCTCGCGGACCATGCGCTCCATCTTGGAGGCGAACGGGCGCGCGGCCAGGATCGCGAGCTGGCACTTGCGCATGCGGGCGGCCGCGACCATCTTCATGGCCTTCGTGATCTGCTCGGTGGATTTCGTGGACTTGATCTTGCTGCGAAGCTCTCTGAGTGATGCCATCTCTCTTTACACTCCGACCGGCGTCTTGCGGCCGCCTAAATAGTCCGAGACGGCCCGCTCGACGGTCCATTGCGCGCGGAAGCCGAAGGCCTTCTGCGCTTTGGCGGGGTCGCCGAGCGTCTCGTTCTGGTAAAAGCTGTACGGGTTCTTGAAGTACTCGGGCTGCAGGCTCGTGCCGAGCGTCGCGTTCAGCGCGGCCACGATGCCGTTGAAATCGGTCTTGCGGCCGGTGCAGGCGTTGTAGACGCCGGGAGCGGCCTTCTCGTACGCGCGGAGGTTCGCGTCGACGACGTCCTTGACGTAGATGAAGTCGCGGTACTGCTCGCCCATCTCGAAGATGCGCGGGCGGCGGCCGGCCTTCATCTGCAGGGCCAGCTGCCAGATCATGCTCGCGGACTTGTTCTTGTGCGCCTCGCGCGGGCCGAACACGTTGAAGTAGCGAAGACCGACGGCCTTCACGCCCTTCGCGTTGGCGGCGACGGTTTCCATCACGCACTTCGAGAAGCCGTACACGTTCATCGGCCGCAGCTCCGAATCCTCGCGCTGCGGGGCCGGGGCGTCGCCGTAGGTGCCGGCCGACGAGGCGTAAACGACCTTCTTGACCTTGGCCTTCGCGGCCCAGGCGAGGAGATCGCGGAAGGACTCCACGTTGACCTTCATCATCAGGCGCTGATCCATCACGGTCGTGTCGCTGATCGCGGCCTGGTGGAAGACGGCGTCGATCTTGCCGACGCGCGAGGCCCAGTAAGCGGTGTCGCCGAAGTCGGCGGCGACGACGTCGCCGGGGAAGCCGCGCAGGTTCTCGAAGGAGCCGGCGGAGAAATCGTCGAGCGCGACGACCTGCCAGCCGCGCGCGGCGAGCTCCCAGCACAGGTTCGAGCCGATGAGGCCCGCGGCGCCGGTGACGAGCGCGCGGGGGCTCACTTATTCCTCCGCGAGACGATGTCCTGCAGCTCCATGACGGGCGTCAGCACGCAGGTGCTGAGCTCCTTGAGCCGCTTCGCGTCGGGCTTCTTCATGCCGGGCATGTCGGTTCCGCCTGCGTAATGATTGACGAGCGTGGCGCAGACCTCGTGATCCCAGGCGGTGAGGCCCCCCGCGGCCTTGCGGTCGTCCGCCAGCTTGGCCGTGTAGCGCTTCATCGCCTTCGGGTCGCGCGCGATGAGATCGGCGAACGCACGCGGCGCGTTCTGGTTCCCGACGTAGGTGAACACCCCGCCGAGCTCCGGCTTTTCGATCGCCTTCAGCGCCTCGATGAGCGAGCCGCTGAGGATTTCCTGCGCGCGCGCCGCCGTCGCCGAGATCATCGGCGAGGCGAGGAGGCACGCGGCAAGAAGCGCTCGAAGCATTACTTGAACTGAGCCTTGAATTCCTTGAGGAGGGCCTCGATCTTCGCCTTCAAGGCGTCGTCGATGACCTTCTTGTCGCCCAGCTCCTTGACCGTCGCGGCGTGGCGGGATTCGCCGTAGGCGTGAAGCTCGGTCTCCCAGCGGCGCACGTCCTTGACCGGCACGTCGTCGACGAAGCCGTTGGTGCCGGCGAAGATCGAGAGCACCTGGCGCTCGACGGACAGCGGCACGTACTGGCCCTGCTTGAGGAGCTCGACGAGGCGTTCGCCGCGCGCGAGCTGCTTCTGCGAGGACGCGTCGAGCTCGGAGCCGAACTGCGCGAACGCGGCGAGCGCGTTGTACTGCGCCATGTCGAGGCGCAGGCGGCCGGCGACGCCCTTCATCGCCTTCGTCTGCGCCGCGCCGCCGACGCGCGACACGGAGAGGCCGACGTTGACGGCGGGACGGATGCCCGAG
>JAHFCD010000495.1 GCA_023249695.1 Elusimicrobiota bacterium | reverse complement strand
GAGGCGCATCGCCTCGAGCAGATCGGCGAGGCCTTTTTCCTTTTTCCCGAGCTCGACCTGGATCTGGCCGCGCAGGGCGAGGAACCACGCGTTCGTCGGCTGCAGCGAGACGGCGACGAGGATGTCCTGGAGGCTTTCCTTCAGCCGCCCTGATTTTCGCAGGATCTCGGCGCGCCAGCCGCGCGCGTAGGCGTCGGTGCCGGCCTTCTCGGCGTCGCGCGTGTCGGCGAGCGCTCCTTTGAGGTCGCCCTTTTGGCGGCGGGCCTTCGCCCGAACGATGCGGGCCCAGCTCCAGCCCACGTCGAGGCCGATCGCGGCCGTCGCGCTTTCGATCGCCTCGTCGTAGCGTCCGAGGCTGCGCAGGCACTCGCTGTTCTGGACCCAGGCGGTGGCCGACTTCGGATCGAGCTTGAGCGCCGCCGCGGAGTCCTCGAGGCCGCCCTGAAAATCCCACAGGTGCCGCTTGGACTCGATGCGGCTCGACAGCGCGTCGGCCGACCCCGGGCGCAGGTCCACGATCGCGTTTTGATCGGCGAGCGCCAGGTCGTAGCGGCCCATGCAGCGGTAAGCCTCGGCGCGCAGGACGCGCACGTCGATGTCGCGCTTGTTCTTGGCGAGCAGGCCCGTGTAGAGGACCGCGGCCTCCTCGTGCCGGCCTTCGCGCTGCAGGCCGCGCGCGGTCTCGATGAGGGCGGCCGGCGCGCCGGCGACGCTCGCCGGCGCGGGCTTGCGCAGGCGGGCCTTGAGCTCCTTTTGCTCCGCGGGCGACAGCAGCCCCGGCGACTCGAGCGCCTTGGCGAAATCGGCGCGCGCCTCGGCGGCGTGGCCGTGCTTGAGCAGGAGCCGGCCGCGGTAGTACAGCGCGAGCCCGTTGCCCGGCTGAAGCGTGAGCGCCTGGGTCAGGTCCGCCCAGGAGCCCTCGCGGTCGCCGCGCCGCAGGCGGACGGCGCCGCGCCAGAGGAACGCGTCGGCGAAACGGACGTGGACTTCGATGGCTTTGGTCAGGGACTGCTCGGCGGCGGCCCAGCGCTTGAGCTTGAACTCGGCCTCGCCCTTCCAGCTGAGCAGCCAGGCGGAGTTCGTCTCAAGCTTCAGCGCGCGCTCGAAATCGGCGATCGCGGCCGCGTGGGCGCCGCGCTGCATGCGGGCCCGGCCGCGCCACGCGTAGCCGAAGGCGGAGCCCGGGGAGGCCTTGATCGCCGCGTCGAAGTCCGCGATCGCGGCCTTCCATTTCTTGAGCTCGCAGCGGGTCCGGCCGCGAAGGATCAGCGCCTCGGAGGGGGCGTTTTTTTGGGCGAGCGCGCGGGTGAGGTCGCGCTCCGCCTGGGGGAAGTCGCGCATCCGCATCATGATGTCGCCGCGCCACAGGTAGGCGAGCGCGCCGGAGGGGTCGCGCCGGATCTCCGCGTCGAGCTCGGCCAAGCCTTTTCCGAAGCTCTTGGCCTCCGCCTCCCAGACGTACTTGGGATTGAGCGCGGAGGCGCGCTGGATGTCCTCGAGCGCGTCGCCGGCGCGGCCGAGCGCCCGGAGCGTCTGCATGCGCTCGAAATAGCACAGGTCCAAGGTGTGGGGCTTGAGCGAGATCGCGATGTTGAGGTCTTCGAGCGCCTCGAGCGGCTTGTCGAGCAGGCGGCGCGCGCTGCCGCGCCACGCATAGGCCAGCTCGTAGTCCGGGAACAGCCGCACGGCCAGGTCGAGCGACTTGCTCGCGGCGGGGACGTCGCCGGCGCGCCGCTGGAACTCCCCGCGCCAGGCGTGGATCCAGCCGCAGGCGGGATCGAGGGCCGTCGCGCGCTCGATCGATTCCCCGGCGGCGCGGAAATCGCCGAGCGTCACCTGGCAGCGGGAGAGGTACGCCCAGACCCAGGCATGGCTCGGCGCCAGCTCCGCGGCGCGGCGCAGGTCCTCGAGGGCGCCGAGGTTCTCGCCGATCTCGGGGCTGCGGCGATTGTCGGCGCGGAAGACGTACGCCCAGAAGTCGTCGGGGTTCCGCGCGATGTGGTCCGTGGCGCTCTCGAGGCTGCGGCGCGTGTCGGTCTTGAGCTTATGCAGGCCGAGCATCACGAAGAGGAGGCCGCAGTTTTCGTCGAGGCGCATCGCCTCGATGCAGTCGGCGAGGCAGCCTTCGCGGTCTCCGGAGTCGAACTTGCAGATCCCGCGCAGCCGCCAGGCCCATTCCATCGCGGGAGCGAGGGTCAGCGCCGCGTCGAGCGCGGCGATGGCCTCGGGATGACGCTTAAGCTTGTGCTGAATCAGGCCTAAGACCGCTAAGGGGAGCGCCTCGCCCGGCAGCAGCGCCGCGGCCGCCGCCGCGTCGGCGAGCGCGTCCTCGAAGCGTCCCTTGGTCATCTTGCCGGCGGCCAGCCACAGGCGCCACCAGCCGTTCTTCGGTTCGAGCCGGACGGCCTCCTCGATGCCCGCGAGCGGGGCGGGGCCCGCGGCGGCGCGCAGCTCCCAGCGCCAGGCGTGAGCGGCGGCGAGGCCGGGCGCGGCGGCGATCGCGGCGTCGAGGTCGGCC
>JAHFCD010000494.1 GCA_023249695.1 Elusimicrobiota bacterium | reverse complement strand
CTGGGAAAAAGGCTTCGTCGCCCATCTCGAGAAGCTGCTGGGCCAGACGCGCGCCGAGATCGAAAAAAGCAACCGGGACAACTTCGGCGAGGTGAACCTGCTCAACTACGTCCTCTCAAGCTCGAACTTCACTCCCGGCCAGACCGACCGGACGATCGCAGCGCGGACCTCCGACGAGATCCCGTACGAGCCGTGGATGATCGACGAGAACTGGGTGACGAGACAGGCGGGCGGCGGCATCGCCTGGCGCGAGGCCTTCGTCGCCGGCATGGACCGCCGTCCCCCGCCCGGTACGCCTTTCGCGAGCGTCGAGGACCTGCGCGCGGCGATCGCGCTCAACCGGGTCCTGTTCACGCCCGCCGACAACGACGCGTTCGTGCCCGCCGAAAGCTACGTCGACGCGATCGCGAAGTTCGAGGTGCCGGGGCGCACGAGTATCCAGCGTCTTCCCGGCGGACACAACGCGATCTTCCTGGAGGAAGGCCACCGCGCCTTCCTCGAATGGGCCGCGGCGCTCCCCTAGCCCGCCGTCAATTGAAGTCGCCGTCGTCCTGCGTGCACTCGAAGTCGATCACCTTGAGCTCCGAGGTGTTGCTCATGCGCGGGGCCGTCTCCTCGAGATATGAGGGCGTCGTGCGTTCCGTGCGCTCCGAAATGACCTTGTAGCGTCCGCGGCACTCCGCCTCCATCTTCTTGTAGGCGTCCCGCTCCCGGGCGTCGAGGACCGTCTGCGGGCCTTCATTGAGATACTTCACCGTGCCGCCGTGCTTCTCGTTGACCGGCGCGTACGGCGACGCGGGCGAGCGCACGACCGTCATCTCGGCCTCCGCGCACCCCGACAGCGCGATCAGCGCCGCTAAAAGAACGATTCGCGCTCCTCGGGGGCCGCCTCTCATGGGCCAAGGATAGGCTCTCTCCCGGAATTTATCAAGGGGATTTTTCGCCCCGGCGGGCCGCGCAATCGCTAAAATCATCCCGAACACGAGGAATCACGCATGGCCAAGAACGAGAAGCCCCATTCGGCGGAATACTTCGGAGAGGCGCGCGACTTCTGGTGGAACTCCGACTTCCTGGCCTTGATGGCCGAGCGCTGGAAACTGAGGGAGGCCCGCGCCGTGCTGGACGCGGGCTGCGGGATCGGCCACTGGGGCCGGACGCTGGCCCCGTTCCTGTCCCCGGACGTCGCGCTGGTCGGAGTGGACCGCGAATCCGAGTGGGTCGAGAAGGCCGCGGCGATCGCGAAAGCGAAAGGCCTCAGCCGCTTCACCTACCGGCAAGGAGACGCGAACGCGCTGCCGTTCGGCGACGCGCAGTTCGACCTCGTGACCTGCCAAACCGTGCTGATCCACGTCCCGGATCCTCGCGCGACCTTGCGGGAGTTCGCGCGCGTCCTGAAGCCGGGCGGCCTCCTGGCCGTGGTCGAGCCGAACAACCTGGCGGGATCCCTGGTGCGCGACAGCGAAACGTTCGACGGCGACATCGGCGTCCTGGTGGACGCCGTCCGCCTGCAGGCGCTGTGCGAGCGCGGCAAGGCGGCCCTCGGCCTGGGGAACAACTCGATCGGCGAGCAACTCCCCGGCCTGTTTCACGAGGCCGGGCTCACGGATCTTCAGGTCTATCTGTCCGACAAGACGACGCTCACTTTGCCGGGCGTGAGCACGCCCGCCGCGGCGGCCGCCCTGGCGCAGAGCGAGGATTGGCTCTCGCGCGACTTCTGGATCTGGGAGAAGGCCGAAACCGAATCCTATTTCCGGGCCGGCGGCGGCGCGCCGGCCGAATTTCCGAGGCTCTGGGACAACGCGATGGCCTACTGGCGCCGAAGCCTCCAAGCCGCGAAGGAGCAGCGCCTCAGCGCCGTCCAAGGGGGCCTGCAGTACCTGATCTCCGGCCGTAAGCCCGGACGATGACATAAAGAGCCCTCCGGCGTCGGAGGGCTCTTCGCTTTCTCGGGCTGACGCGGTTTTAAGCGCGCCGAGGGGTTCAGTGCTTCGAGTGCCCCGGGTTCTCGGGCTTCGCGGCCCGCTCCGCGCGTTCCGCCTTCTCGGGGTGAGCGAGCTTCTCGGGCTTGTTCTCCGGCTTTCCGTGAGCCTTTTCCGTCTTGCCGGCGGGAGCGCCCACGCGCTTGAGCTTCTCGTTGAGCTTGCCGAGCGTCGTGCCCTGCTTCCGGGCGATCTGACCCCAGCCCATCTTCGGCGGTCCCATGCGCTCCGCCATGATCGCCGCCACGTTGGCGTCCGTGATCCCGCCCGGGCGCTTCTCGGCCAGGCTGAGCACGATCGAGATCTCGCCATAGCCCAGCTTCTGATCTCGCAGGCCCTGGACGCGGGCGTCCTCCACCTTGAATTCGCTCGTCAGCCGGGATTCGATCTCCTTCGGACCCTCGGCCTTTAACGCGGCCTTGTCCAGGTCGGACGCGGCCCGCTCCAGCTTCTGCTCGTCCTTGGGCGCGCCATCCTCGGCAAAGGCCGACGACGCGGCGCAAAAGGCCAGACCGACCGACAAGCACATCGCGACATTTTTC
>JAHFCD010000493.1 GCA_023249695.1 Elusimicrobiota bacterium | reverse complement strand
GTCGCGCCGAAGGCTCCGCTTTGCGCCGCGAGGGCGGTGTTCTGCCACCCCGTCGTGGCGGCCAGGCACTGCGCCCGCGCCTGCTCACCGCCTCCCAGCCAAAGCGCGGCCGCGGCGAGCAAGGGCATGAGGAAGTTCATTTTCGGTGGCATAGGGGACCTCTCGGTGGATATTCCGCGGCTGCAAGGATCCGTCACCGTGATTGTAAACTCGCGCGCGCGCCGCGGCCATGGCGGCCGGGTAAAGTTAATCTGTGCGGGGGGTAGCCAGGCCGTTATTTGGCGACGGTGAAGCTTTGATAGCGCCGTTTGGAGTCGCGAGTGACGATGACCGCGATGTAAACGCCGGAAGGCACGACCCTTCCGGCGCCGTCGCGCGCGTTCCACACGAGAGGGTCCGCGCCCGCGGTCTCGTGAAACACCGTCCGGCCCCGGATATCGAGGATCGACACCTCCCGCGCGTCGGGGCCGAACACCGCCCGGTCGTTGATGCCGTCGGCCAGGGCGGGCGTGAGTATTTTCTGCGGCGCGCGCGCCGCGGGTTCGCTCGCCGCGGCGGCGCCCCCGGGCGCCGCCGGCGGGGCGGCCTCGGGGGCGACGCCCGTGGCGAAGAGGAAATCCGGCGAGACGGCCAGGAGGCCGGCGGCGTCGCGCGATTTGACGCGGTAATGATACAGCGCCTCCGAGGCGAGCCCGGTCAGCGCGGCGCCGCGGCTGAGGACCCGGGAGGCGTGCACGGGCGTCGCTTCGCCGTATTCCGGCGTCATCCCGTATTCCACCGAGGAGTCCGCGGGCTCGTTCGTCGTCCATCGGATGGCCGCGCCGTCGGCGCTCACCGCGGCCGCCGACACTTCGCTGATGACGGGCGTCGAGTTGTCCACCGTCACGAGTATGATGGGCGACGTGGCCGCGCGGCCGGCCGTGTCGCGGGCGACGGCGGCGAGGGCGTGGCGGCCGTCGGGGACGAGCGCGGTGTTCCAGTTGAACGAATACGGCGCGGCGGACAGGGGCGGGGCCAGGTCGGTCCCGTCGAGGAGAAACTGCAGACTCGTGATTCCCGCTCCGGCGCTCGCGTTGGCCGACACCGTCACGCCTCCCGACACGAGGGCCTCCGGGGGGGGATTCATGATCAGGACGAGCGGCGCGGCGCCGGACGCCGGCGGGACGGTGGGAACGGAGGCGCTCAGCGCGAAGGTGAAGTCCCCCGAGACGGACGCTCGGCCGGCGGCGTCGCGCGAAACGACGCGGTAATGATAAAGGGAGCCGGGGACGAGTCCGTTCAAGACCACGAGATGGCTCGTCGCGGGCGGGCTGTTCAAGAAGGCGGACCGGCCGTAGGCCGCGGTGGGTCCGTACTCCACCTCCGCGTCCCCGGCCCGGTCCGTCGTCCAGGAGATCGCCGCGCCGGTCGCGGACGTCTCCCGGGCGGCGACCGCGCCGAACACGAGCGGCTCGGGATTCGGCTGCGCGCGCGCGGACAGCGGGAGCGCGGCCAGAAGCAGGGCCGCGCTCCCGAGGATCACCGGTCGGCGCCGGTCGGGATCATCGTGCGGGTGTTGTCGACCTCGAACAGGAGGCCGTCGAGGTACGAGGAGGATTTCCCGGAGGCGGAGAGCCTCGACGTCTTGAGGAAATAAGCGCGCGCGTCGGCGACGTCGCGCTTGCCGGTGACGATCTCGTCGGCCAGGTTCAGCGCCAGGCGATTCTTCGCCTCGCTGTCGGACGAGAAGGTCAGGTCCCCGGCGGTCTGGCTGATCTCGATCATCGGGCTGAAGCGCGCGAGGTCGGCGACCTTGTCGCTGGGAACCAGATAGCCGATGGTCTGCTCCAGGAAATCCCGGGTCCTCCCGGCGGGGTCGCGGCGGGCGACGCTGCGATGCACGATGGTCTTCTTCCAGACGCCGTTGTTGAACCAGACCAAGGTGTCGCGGTCGAACTGGTCGGGGGCGCCGTATTTCTCGAGCATGAGGCCGGCCGCGTTGCGGGAGCGCGGGGGCCAACGCATGACGATCGACTCGGCGGTTTCCGGCGGGGCGACGAACGCGCGTCGAGACGAGGCCGTCGCGGCCCGCGCGAGTCCCTGGCTTCCCGCGCCCGCCGCCGTCCACGCGATAAGGGCTCCGAGCCCCAGGATCGCGGCGCCACCTTTCCGGCTGACGGTCTTCATCATGTCGTCCTCCCTCACGTCGTTGCGGGGATTATAAGCGGCCGGCGAGGGTCCGGTCCATAAACGCGAGGTGAATTATTTTTCACCTTTAAATGTCCCGGACGCCCGCGGGCCTAAAGACCCTCCCTGGCGGCGACCGAAGGGCCCTAGGAGCTCGCGGGCGCCTCGAGCTACAATGGAGCCGATGATCCGACGCCTGACCTGCTTCTCGCGGATCGCTTCGATCGCGCTGCTGACCCCGGGCGGCCGGTTCTACGAGGCCTGCGCGCAGACGATCGCCGCGCCCGCGGCGCGGGCGGGGATCTCCGGCTCGGCCGGCGCCGTCGCGATCGTTTCGCTCCCTCTCGTATTGCCCGCCCT
>JAHFCD010000048.1 GCA_023249695.1 Elusimicrobiota bacterium | reverse complement strand
CCGAGCCGCGACAGCTTCGGCGCTTTCAGTCGCGGCGCGGTGTTCGGGTCGAGCGCGCCGGACAGCAGCTTGGGCGCCAGGAACACGCGCGCCTCGTCCACGAGGCCCGCGCGCAGGAAGGCGGCGTGGATCGTCGGACCGCCCTCGAGGAGCAAGGTGCCGACGCCGCGGCGGGAGAGGTCCTTCATCGCCGCGCGCAGGGCCGCGGCCGTGCGCGCGCGGTAGACGACCGTCGGTGCCGCGGCGTCGAAGACGCGGGCGCGGAGGGGCAGCTTGCGCCGGCCGGCGAGGACGACGCGAAGGGGATTCTTCCCGGCGCCGTGCGACGTCAAGGCGGGGTTGTCGGCGAGGACCGTGCCGGAGCCGACCAGGATCGCGTCGAGCTCGGCGCGCATGCGGTGGACGGCGCTTCGCGATTTCTTCCCGGTGACCCAGCGGGACTTCCCGTTGACCGCCGCGGCCTTGCCGTCGAGAGAGAGCGCGGTCTTGAGCACGATCCACGGGCGGTCGCGGCGCATGCGGGAGAAGAAGCCGCGGTTGAGGGCTTCGGCCTCGGCCTGGAAGGCGGGATCGCGCGTGACGGCGACGCCCGCGCGGCGAAGGATCGCGAGGCCGCGGCCGGCGACCTTGGGATTGGGGTCAAGCGAGGCGCAGACGACGCGGCGCACGCCCGAGGCGGCGAGCGTCTCGGCGCAGGACGGCGTTTTCTTGCCCTTGAAGCGGGCGCACGGTTCCATCGTGAGATAGGCCGTCGCGCCTTTGGCGCGCGCTCCGGCCTTGGCCAAGGCGTTCGGCTCGGCGTGCGGCGTGCCGAAGGCGAGATGCGCGCCCTCCGCGATCACGCGGCCGCCCTTGACGAGGACGCAGCCGACGCGCGGGTTCGGGCTCGTCGCGCGGGGATGCACGCGGCGGGCGACGGCGAAGGCGCGCGCGAGGCTCACGCGGTCACCACCGACTTGGGGATCGACTTGTCCGCGTTCGCGGCGAAGAACGCGGGGAGGTCGGCGAGCGTCACGGAGCCTTGGATCAGCAGCTCCGTCTTGACCTTGCCCTCCGACAGCAGGCGCACCGCCTCCTGGAAATGGGGCGGCGTGTGATGGAAGACGCCGTGGATCGCGATCTGCTTGTAGTGGATGCGGTGCACGTCGAGCGGGACCGTGGTGCCGGGAGCGCAGCCGCCGAACAGGCAGACCTTGCCGCCGGCGCGAACGAGATCCACGGCCAACAGATGAGTCTCGGATTTGCCGACCGCCTCGAAGACGTGGTCGGGGCCGCGGTCGTCGGACCAGGAGCGGACGGACTCCTTGAAGCCCTCGTCGAGAGTGGAAAAGACCTTTTCGGCGCCTGCGGCGCCGCACGCAACGAGGTTTTCCTTGGAACGGCCCATTACGCCGACCCGCGCGCCTTTCGCCAGCAATGCGTGGACGAGCATGATAGCCATCGGACCGGCGCCGATCACCAGGGCGGAGTCGCCCGGTTTGACGCCCATTATGCCGACCGCATGTATGGTCGTTGAGAACGGTTCCGCCAACGCGCCGACCTCGAGCGGAACCGAGTTTTTCAACGGATGAAGATTGTGCCGGACGATGTGAGCGGGCACCAAATCATACTCGGCATAAGCGCCGTTGTGCAGCTTGAGACTCGGGCACAGATGATTTTGGCCGTGCGTGCACCAGAAGCACTCGTCCATCGGCGCGGAGTTGGCGACCACGACGCGGTCGCCTTCCTTGGCCGTCGTCACGCCTTTGCCGACGGCGGAGACGGTGCCGGCCAGCTCGTGGCCGAACGGCGACGGGTAGGACCCGAGCAGGACGGGATGGCCTTGCCGGTACGCCTTGAAGTCCGTGCCGCAGGTCAGCGCCGCGCCGAGCTTGACGACGACCTCGCCGGGCCCGGGCGCCGGGATCGGGAGCTCCTCGAGCTTGATATCGCGGGGACCGTAATAGATCACGCCCCGCATTTTTCCGCTCACCGGGGCACCAGGATCGACTTGAGCGTCTGCCGCGATTTGACGGCCTTGATCGCGTCGTTGAAGGAGGAAAACGGGAAGGACATGGGGCCCAGCAGCAGCGGATTGAACTTCTTCGAGGCGATGAGGTCGAACGCCTCCTTAAGATCGGCCAGGGAAGGGGAGTAGGAGGAGAGGACGGACAGCTCGCGATGATAGATCGCGTTGAGATCCAGCTTCATGAAAGGATCGGGATGAAACGAGGCGAACACGTTCAGGATGCCGCCGTCGCGCAGCCAGGCCGCGCACCGGGCGACGAGGGCGGGCGTGCCCGCGGAGAAGATGATCGCGTCGAAGCCGCGTCCCTCGCTCTGGTCCTTGCCCGCCTGCGCGAATTCATCGGCGTTGGTCGTCGCCGTGCCCCAGCGAGAGAACTTCTTCACGCGCTCGGGGTCGAGGTCGAGGCCCACCGCCGCGGCGCCGAACAGCTTGAGAAGCTGGCCGGTCATCTGGCCGATCGCCCCCAGGCCGATGATCCCGATGACGTCGCCTTTCCCCGCGCCGATCCTCTTGACGTTGCGCAGGACGCAGGCGAGGGGCTCGGTCTGCGATGCGGCGATCGCGCCGAGGCCCTCGGGCACCTTGAAGGAGGCGTGCCGCGCGTGCGCGGCCGGTACGCGGACGAACTCGGCGAATCCGCCGGGATCGATGTTCGTGGACTTGAACTGACGGCACATGCTCTCCTGGCCTTTGCGGCAATAGTGGCAGGCGAGGCAGGGCACGTGGTGCGAGACGACGACGCGCTCGCCGGGGAGGTAGGGGGAGTTGGGGCCGGCCTTCTCGACGATCCCGCACAGCTCGTGGCCGAGGATGGCGCCCTTGGCCTTCGTGTCGAGCTTCATCACGTCGGTGCCGCACAGGCCGCAGACCTCGACGGCCAAAAGAAATTCGCCGTCCCCGATCGCGGGGATGGGGACTTCGCTGAGTGCGGCGTGGCCGTCGCGGGCCAGGATGGCCTTCATAAAGAGCTGACGCAATGATAGGATATCGGCTGCCCGTGCGACAATTGCTGATTCTGCTGTTCTTGGCGGCCCCGGCCGCGGCGCGCCAGTCCTCGGTGACGCCCGAGATGCACAAGCTGCTCCATGAGGGCATCGACGCCATCTACATGATGGACTTCGCCGCCGCCGACGCCGCGACCGGCAAGGCCATCGCCCTCGACCCCGCCTACCCGCACGCGTACCTGGGCCGGGCGGCGACGGACCTCATCCGCTTCGCGTACGGCACGGAGCAGGCCGATCCCGCGCTGATCAAGACCTTCGAGGTGAAGACCGCGAAGGCGATCGAGGTCGCCGAGGCGTATCTCAAGCTTCACCCGCAAGACCCCGACGTCCTGTTCGTCCTCGGCTCGGCGCACGGGATCTGCGGCCGTCTGGCCATCGTCCAGCGGCAGTGGCTGCGCGCGTTCGCCCACGGCCGCGCCTCGATGAAGAGCATCCGCCTGGCCGCGAAGCTCGACCCGGAGCTGTACGACGCCCGGCTCGGCCTCGGCATGTTCGACTATTACGTCGCGACGATCCCGAAATTCGCCGGCTGGCTCGCGAAGATCGTGCTCGGAGGCGACCGCGCGCGCGGCATCCGGCAGATCATCATCGCGGCCGAAAAGGGAGACCTGTCGAAGACCGCCGCGCAGCTCATCCTCGTCGAGATTTACCTCGAGGACGACTTCGGGGCGCGCAACCCCGCCGAGGGCCTGCGTCTGATGCGCGGCATTCACGCCCAGTACCCGAACAGCGCGATGCTCGATTCGGCGCTGATCGTGGGGCTGTACGAGGACAAGAAATTCGACGAGGCCGTCAAGGAAGCCCGCGAGTTCCAGGCGCGAACCGAGAGCGGCCGCTATCCCGCGATGAATCTCGCGAAGAGCCACGCGATGCTGGGGACCTTGCTGTGGGGCGCGGGCGACAAGGCCCAGGCGCTCACCGAGTTCCAGGCCGGCGCCGTGGCGCGCGGCGACGGGCTGCGCACGCGCTGGATGGTGTGGAGCAAGGTCCGCGTCGGGCACCTGCTCGACACGCTCGGCCGCCGCGACGAAGCGCTCTCGGCGTATAAAGCCGCATACGCCGAAGGCGACGACTGGGGCTACCGGGCGCTGATCAAGCCGTGCCTCAGGGCGCCGTGCGTCGGCGATAAATTCCCCGGCCACTTCTCCCCGTATTGATATAATCTAGCAATGCCCCCGACGAAGCCCTGGACGATCGAAGCCGCCGAGCAGCTGTACAACCTCGAGGGCTGGGGCCTCAAGTACTTCGGCATCAACGCGAAGGGCAACGTGACCCTGCAGCCCAAGCGCGAGCCGGAGGGCGCGATCGACATCCTCGACGTCGTCGATGACGTCGCCTCGCGCGGGATCAAGATGCCCGTGCTCATCCGCTTCCAGGACATCCTGCGCCGCCGCGTGACCTTGATCAACGAGGCGTTCGGCGCGGCGATCAAGGAGTACGGCTACGGCGGCCGCTTCTTCGGCGTGTACCCGATCAAGGTCAACCAGTTCCGCGAGGTCGTCGAGGAGATCAGCGACGCGGGCCGCGCCTGGCAGTACGGGCTCGAGGCCGGCTCCAAGGGCGAGCTGCTCGCCGTTCTGGCCATGAACTCGGGCGACTCGCTGACGATCGTCAACGGCTACAAGGACGAGTCGATGATGCGCCTGGCGATGATCGGGCTCAAGCTCGGCAAGAAGGTCATCGTCGTCGTCGAGAAGCTCTCCGAGCTCCGCCTGCTGCTCGACGCCGCCAAGGACGCGGGCGTACGGCCGCTGATCGGCGTGCGCGTGAAGCTCCAGACGACGGGCGTGGGCAAGTGGCGGTCTTCGTCAGGACACTTTGCGAAATTCGGCTTAACGACGCCAGAAATTTTGGCGGCTGTTGAGACCCTGAAAGCCGAGGGCATGGCGGACTGCCTGAAGCTCGTGCACTTCCACATCGGCTCCCAGATCAGCGATATCCGCGTGATCAAGGACGCGGTCAAGGAAGGCGCGCGCTACTACGCGAAGCTGCGCAAGATGGGCCTCGGCCTCGAGTACGTCGACTGCGGCGGCGGGCTCGGCGTGGACTACGACGGCACGCACACCGCCGTCGACAGCTCGATGAACTACAACCTGCGCGAGTACGTCGCGGACGTCGTGTACTCGGTGCAGGAAGTCTGCAAGCAGGAGAAGGTCCCCGAGCCGAACCTGATCACCGAGTCCGGACGCTCGATGGTCGCTCACCACGCGCTGCTCGTCGTCAACGTGTTCGGCTCGATCGAGACCGGGGCCACGCCGATCGAGTTCCGCGAGACCTCCGAAGAGCACCAGGTCGTGCGCGAGCTGCGCGAGGCGATCAAGTCTCTGAACCCCAAGAATCTCGCCGAGAGCTTCCACGATGGCCAGCAGCACCTGGAAGAGTCGTTTAACCTGTTCAAGCTCGGCTACCTCGGCCTCGAGGACAAGGCCAAGGTGGAGCACCTGTACTGGAAGCTGTGCCTGGAGATCGGCAAGCTCCTGCCGAAAGCCAAGTTTGTTTCGGAAGACCTGCTCGAGATGCAGAAGGCGCTCAACGACCAGTACCTGTGCAACTTCTCGCTGTTCCAGTCCCTGCCCGACTCGTGGGCGATCGGCCAGATGTTCCCGATCATGCCGCTGCACCGCCTCGCCGAAGAGCCGACGCGGCGCGCGAGCTTGGTGGACATCACCTGCGACTCCGACGGCAAGATCACCAATTTCGCCTGCCACCGCAGCGCGGGCGGCACCTTGCCCGTCCACACCCTCGACGGGAAGCCCTACTACCTCGGCTTCTTCCTCATGGGCGCGTACCAGGCGACGATGGGCGACATCCACAATCTGTTCGGCCGCGTCAACGAGGTCCACGTTTTTCAGGACGCCGCGGAGGAGAAGGGCTACTACATCGAGGAGACGATCCAGGGCCAGACCGTCCGGGACGTCCTCTCCAGCATTCAGTACTCCGACTTCGAGCTCGTGCGGATGATCAAGGAGGCCGCCGACTCCCAGATCAAGTCCGGCTCGCTGAAGCCGCGCGAGGCCGCCGACCTCGTCGACCGCTACGAGGCCGTCCTGTCCGAGTACACCTACGTCGACCATCTCCCGTCGGCCGATGAGAACAAGCTCGGAACGCGGGCGCGCGCCAACGGCGCCGCCAAGCCCGCCGAGATCGTCGCGCCCTGACCGGCGTCCCCGCGCCGGTAAAATAAATTCACGCGCCCTCCATGGGCCGGCCGCGCCTCGCCGGGGTAGACTGTTCCGGAAAGAGGAGGGCGAATCATGGCACGAATCATCGCGGGCGCCGGCGTCGCCGCCCTGCTGGCGCTCGCGGCGGCGCGGACGGCCCCCGCCGCCCGGGCGGGAGGCTGGTCCGAGATGGTGGCCGTGCCTCGGCCCGCGGAAAAAATCATCGACGGGTGGCCCGCCCGGGCCCGAAGCGCGGCGCGCCTCACGATGGCCCGTTACGGAATGCCCAATGAGGTCGGCGAGGACGCCTTGGTCTGGCACGCCAACGGCCCCTGGCGGAGGACGACCGTGCATCGCGGCTCCCGGCCGCGCTACGCCCTGTGGGGAAACAAGGATTACCTCGAGAACGCGATCGGCTACGCCGTGCCGAACCGGAGCCTCGAGGACCTCGCCCGCTTCGACGAGAACCTCCGCGTGGACCCGGCGACGGCTTCGTTGTCGGCGCGCTCCGAAAGCGAGTCCCGGAACTGCCTGGCGCTGAATCTGGCCGACGAGATCATCAATGGGAAGCGCACCGTCGCCGAGGCTCGGGCGTTTCAAGCGAGGATCCTTCGGCTCGCGGATTCCGGGAAGTGGTCGCCGTATCTCTCCGGCTTGCTGTTCGCCCCGGACGACGCGAGCCTCGCCGGGAGGCTCCGCTGATGACCCGGCTCGTCGCCGGCGCCGCGCTCGCCGCGCTCCTGACGCTCGCGCCGGCGGCGCGGGCGGCCCTGACGCCTGAGAAGGCCATGTCCGGCTGGCCCGAGGCGGCCAAGAGCGCGGCGCGGATCACGATCGCCAAGTACGGCGCGCCCGTCGAGGCCGGTCCCGACGCCTTGGTGTGGCGCGACAACGGGCCCTGGAAGCGAACCGTGGTCTATCGCCGCGCCTGGCCGCATTACGAGGATCGGGAGGACAAGGATTACCTCGAGAACACGATCAGCTACCGCGTGCCGGAGGACAAGCTCGCGGCCCTCGCCCGGTTCGACAGCAAGGTCGACGCGGATCCGCGGTACGCGGAGCTGTCGGCGCGGTCCGAGAGCGAGGCCGTGAATTTCCTGATCCTCAACCTGGCCGACGAGATCGTCGCCGGCAAGCGCAACTTCAACGACGCGCGCCGGTTCTGCGCGAGAACCGCGCGCCTCGCCGAGGCCGGCAAGTCGTCGCCGTATCTGGAGCGGCTCCTGTTCGCCCCGCTGCGTTAGGGGCTCTTCGCGTGGAACTTGATCCGGATCCAGTCGCCGTCGCGAACGACGCGCGCGGTGTCGGGGTCGGCCCCCGGCGGGAGCGGAACCACGAGTTCGTCCGACCGGTAGACGCGGTAGCGGCGCGCCGGCAGGCCGCGGGACACGGACAGCCCGACGCCCTTCTCGTCCGCGCGCACCGCGACGGGCTTGCCGGCCGAGTCGGGGATCTGCAGGGACACAGCGTGAAGGCCGCCGGCGGATTCGGTTTCGGCCCGCGCCCCGGGGACGGCCGTCGCGTCGAAGGCGAGCTCGTATTTCTTCACGTCCGAAAACGGCCGGGTCGTCGAGAAATGCTGCCGGATCCGGTTCGGGTACGGCTGCCCGAACAGCTCCTCGTATTTTTCGTGAAGGGGATCCGGCCAGGGCTCGCGAAAGAAGGATTCCCAGCTCAGCTCCTCGGCGGCGGGCGGCGGGATGCCCTTGGGGTCGGCGTGGTCGGGAAACCTCTGGTGGCAGGCCGTGAGCAGGACCAGCGTGGCGAAAAGCGGCGCGAAGCGGCCGATCATCGGGACCTCCTCGATAACGCCCGTCGCGGTCATTATAGGGCGCGGCCACGCGCGGGCCCAGAGAGGAAAGGGAAAGCTATTTGGACGATCGCGCGACCGCGGCGCCCGGCCGCGCCCGCGACGGCTACTCGGTCGTGTAGCCGAACTCTTTGAGGGAGCGCGGGTCCTTGCGCCAATCCTTGCGCACCTTGATCCACAGCTCGAGGTTCACCTGGCGGCCGAGGAACTGCTCGAGCATCGCCTGCGCGCGCTCGGTCAGGCGGTGGAGGTCCTTGCCGCCCTTGCCGATGATGATGCCCTTCTGCCCGTCGCGCTCGACGTACAAGGTCGCGAACACGTCGTCGGGCTTTCCCGGGTGCTCGCGGAAAGTCTCGACGACGACGGCGACGGCGTGGGGGATCTCGTCGTGGTACAGGTCGAAGACCTGCTCGCGCACGATCTCGGCGGCGAAGAAGCGCTCCCAGCGGTCGGACAGCTGGCCTTTCTCGTAGAAGGCCTCGCTCTCGGGCAGGCGCGAGATGATCTCGGTCTTCAGCTCCTCGACGCCCTGGCCCTTGAGCGCCGAGATGCGGAAGACCTTGTCGGGGCTGAGCGCGGCGGAGTAGGCCTTCTCGATCGCCGCGAGCCTCGTCTCGGCGACGTCGCGGTCGCACTTGTTGATGACGAGCAGGATCGACTTCCCGGGGCGCACGTGCGTGTCGCCGACCTTCTCGGGGTTGGCCTCGACGGCGTCCACCATGTAGACGATCAGGTCCGCGTCCTCTCGGATCGCGCGCGAGGACTCGACGCGCAGGCTTTTCTGCAGGTGATCGGAGGGCTCGTCGATGAGGCCGGGGGTGTCGAGGAAGCAGGCCTGGAACTCCGGCCCCTCGAGGATGCCGAGGATGCGGTGACGGGTCGTCTGCGGCTTGTGCGAGACGATCGACAGCTTGAACTTGAGCAGCGAGTTCAGCAAAGTGGACTTGCCGACGTTGGGGCGTCCGGCGAGGGCGACGAATCCGGCTTTGTGGGGGGTGGCCAAGGGGGCTAGTCTAGCAATTGCGTCAGCGCGGGGCGAGGACGGTCTCGAAGCGCGCGAGCAGCGCGGCCCACTTCGCCGGGTTCGGGCCGCTCTCGGCGCGCACGCGCAGCCATGCGAGCAAGGTCGTCTTCGACTCGGGCGTCATCAGCGCCAGCGTCACGGGCTTCGTCGCGGCCGAGTAGGCGGCGTGGATCGGGGGCATGCCGCGGTCGGTCACGGCGAGCGCCGCCTTGAACAGGTCGCCGCTGACGAAGGGGGAAAGCTCGTCGCGCCGGAATTGGAGCAGGACCTCGGGATTATCCTCTCGGCCCAGGCGGCGGCGGCGGTCGGCCGCGTACTCGACGGAGTCGCGCGGGCGGAGCGAGAACTGCGAGACGTCGGGCGCCATCTCGCCGCCGGACTCGACGACGCGCGCGAGGTCGTCCATCGTCGTGCCGTGATAATAGAAGGAGGAATCGTCGACGAGCTTGAACTGCGGCGCGATC
>JAHFCD010000492.1 GCA_023249695.1 Elusimicrobiota bacterium | reverse complement strand
ATCCTCGTCGCCGACGACGACTCGGGCATCACCGGGATCCTGAACGACTACCTGTCGACCAAGGGGAACCGCGTGATCGTCGTCAACGACGGCTTCCAGCTCGCCCAAAAGGCGGCCGAGCACCGGCCGCACCTGATCGTGACCGACATCCAGATGCCCGGCGCGTACGGCTCCTCCGCCTATCAGGTTCTGCAGAAGGATCCGGTCACGAACCGCATACCGGTGATCTTCATGTCGTCGCACTCCCAGGCGAAGCTCGAGAAGATTCTTCCGAAGGACGTGAAAACCCGCTTCATCCAGAAGCCCCTGGATTTCGACGCGCTGGACGGCCTGATCAAAGAGCTCCTGCCCCTGGGAGGGTATTGCCCGTGAAGAAGAACACGCCTTACGCGAAAGTCGGAGTCATCGGAGGAAGCGGCCTGTATACCTCCGACGCGATCAAGAACCCGCGCGAGCTGCGCCTCAAGACGCCTTTCGGCGCGCACTCGGGCCCGATCATCCTGGGAGAGCTCGAGGGAGTCCCGTGCGCCTTCCTCCCCCGGCACGGCAAAGGGCATGTCGTCACCCCGACCGAGATCAACCAGCGCGCCAACATGTGGGCGCTGAAGTCCATCGGCGTCGAGCGCGTGCTCGCCTTCTCCGCCGTCGGCTCGCTGAAGGAAGAGCTCCCGCCCCGCACCTTCGTGTTCCCCGACCAGCTCGTCGATCGCACCAAGGATCGCGTGCAGACCTTCTTCGGCAACGGCCTGGTCGCGCACATCGCGCTGAACCCGCCTTTCGCGCCCGCGCAGAACAAGCTCGTCTTCGACTGCGCCAAGGAGCTCGGCATCAAGTCCGTGTTCGGCGGCACCTACTGCTGCATGGAAGGCCCCGCGTTCTCGACGAAAGCGGAGTCCGAGATGCACCGCTCCTTCGGCTGGTCTCTGATCGGCATGACCGCCGCCACCGAGGCGAAGCTCGCGCGCGAGGCCGAGTTCGTCTACTCGCAGGTCGCGATGGTCACCGACTACGACTGCTGGAAGGAGGGCGAGGAGGTCCACACCGAGATGGTCGTGGCCAACCTCCACGCGAACTCGGCCAACGCGCAAAAGCTGATGCGCCTGGCCGTGCCGCGCATCGCCAAGGCCCCGCTCGAGCCCGCTTTTTCCGAGGCGCTCAAGGGAGCGCTGTTCACCGCTCCCGAGGCGCGCAGCAAGGCGACGCTCAAGAAGCTCGACCTGCTCGTGAGGAAATACCTGTAATGGCCAAGAACCCGAAGCGCGCGATCGACCGCCTCATCGAGACGGCCGTCCAGGCGCAGAAGCGCGCCTACTGCCCGTACTCGCGCTATCCCGTCGGCGCCGCCGTGCTCACCGCGAGCGGACGGGTGTTCCCCGGCTGCAACGTCGAGAACGCGAGCTATGGGCTCGCCATGTGCGCGGAGCGCGCCGCGATCTACCATGCCGTCGCCAGCGGCTTCGACGCGATCAAGGCCGTCGCCGTCGTCGGCGCCGCGGCCAAACCCTGCGGCGCGTGCCGCCAGGTCATGCACGAGTTCAGCGACAAGGACACGGACCTCTACCTCGTGGACCTGAACCCGACGACCGGCCGGCGCAGCGTTCTCAAGACGACGGTCTACAAGCTCCTGCCGCTCGCCTTCGATCCGCTCGCGTCGGGCCTTCTGCCCAAGAATCCGCGCAATCTGCTGCGGCGCAAGACCGCGAAATCCAAGAGGAAATAACCATGGACGCTTCTCCCATCAAAGCCGTCGCTGACTGGATGAAAACCGCCGACCTCGCCGAGGTCGTCTACCGCAAGAACGGCACGGGGTTCTCGTTGACGGCCCTGGGCGCGCACGACCCGGCGCAGCTCTCGGCGCCCGCGATGCCCTCGGGACGCTTCCATCCGGTCGCGAGCGACGGCGTCGGCGTCTTCCAGTGGAACGAGCCCGGCAAGGCGCGCAAGGTCGACGAGGGCGTCGAGCTCGCCGCGGGCGACGTCATCGGCGTGATCGTGACCGGCTCCGGGGCATCGAAGCCCATCGTCTCCCCTCAGGCCGGCCGCGTCGCCAAGATTTTCATCGACGCGGGCCAGGCCGTCGAGTACGGCCAGCCCCTGCTCCTCCTCGAGAGCCGCTGAATGAGGCAAACGCGCGCGGGCGGAGCATAGAATGGCCTCCGCCTCCATCCTGTGCACCAATTGCGCGGCCGCTTCGGCGACGCCGGCCTCGCTGTGCGCCAAGTGCGGCGGGAAGAACGCGCGCGTCTGCTCGGGCTGCGGCTTCCAGAACTCGCTCGCCAAGAACTACTGCGACAAGTGCGGCAATCCGATCTCCGAGCTCGGGCCCAGCATCGCGCCTCCACCCCCGACGGCCATCCCCGGAGCGCCCGCGTCCGACATCCCCGCGACGGTCGTCAAGCATCTCTCCAAGGAGCCGTCCGGCAAGAAAAATCCTCCCGCCCCGGCCGCGCTGCCGTCCCTCGGGCTGCCGCCCGCCAAGCTGAAGGCGTCGGAGCCGGGCGCCGCGCAGGGCGCGGTGCCGCTGCCCGCC
>JAHFCD010000491.1 GCA_023249695.1 Elusimicrobiota bacterium | reverse complement strand
GCGCGGAGAGGCGCCGATCTTGACGACGATGTCCTGGCCCTCGATGACCTGGCCGAAGATCGCGTGGCGGTTGTCGAGATGGGGAGTCGCCCCCAGCGTGATGAAGAACTGCGAGCCGCCGGTGTCGGGGCCGGCGTTGGCCATCGAGAGGATGCCCGCCTTGCTGTGCTTGAGCTTGGGGCTGAACTCATCGAGGATCGTCCAGCCCGGCCCGCCGCGGCCGGTGCCGGTCGGATCTCCGGTCTGGACCATGAAGCCCGGGATCACGCGGTGAAACAGCACGCCGTCGTAATAGCTCTTTTCGACGAGCTTCGTGAAGTTGGCCACCGTGTCGGGGGCCTCTTTCGGAAACAGCTCGACGGCGATCTTGCCGAGAGAGCTCTCGATCACGACCACCGGATTGTCGGTCTTATAGGGACGATCGGCCATGTCTTTTCTCCTGTGAAAAAGAATTCAACGAATTCGTACGCCTGACACCTAACGCTTGAAGCAGCGGCGGCAGCGGGCTTCGTACTTGTCCGACGCGCCGACCTCGACGACCTTCTTGCCGCCGGAGAGGCGCTGGGAGCGGTTGGCGGGGTTGCCGCACAGCATGCAGATCGCGAGGTTCTTGGTGACGAACTCGGACAGGGCCATCAGGCGCGCGGTCGTCTCGAAGGGCTCGCCGCGGAAATCCTGATCGAGGCCCGCCACGATGACGCGGCGCCCCTCGCCCGCGAGCTTCTCGCAAACGGCGATGATGTCGGCGTCGAAGAACTGGACCTCGTCGATGCCGACGACCTGGGTATCCGAGTCGATCCTCTTGAGGATGTCCTTGGCCTTGGCGACCGCGATCGAGGGCGTCTTGACCAGGTCGTGGGAGACGATGTGGTCCTTCGCGTAGCGCACGTCGAGAGCCGAATTGAACACCTGGACCTTCTGGCGCGCGATCTGGGCCAGGCGCAGGCGGCGGATGAGCTCCTGCGTCTTGCCGGAGAACATCGAGCCGACGACGATCTCCATCCAGCCCCCGTGGCTCCAGGACATCGGCGCGGCGGGGCGGTGGCCGTTGCGGACGGCGGCTTCCTTCCTGCTCATTTCTTGTACGCCTTCTGCAGATAGGTCCGGTAGCCGCCCGCGACCTTCAGCGGCCGCCACCACTTCTCGTTGGCGAGATACCACTCGATCGTCTGCCTGAGTCCCCTCTCGAAATCGTACGCGTGCTTGAAGCCGAGGCGGCGGAGCTTGGAGCAGTCCAGCGCGTAGCGCCGGTCGTGGCCTTTGCGATCCTCGACGCGCGTCACCAGGCCGCCCGGCTTGCCCATCAGCCGCAGCACCTTTTGAATGAGCTCTTTGTTTTGGCAGGTGTACGAGCCGCCGATGTTGTAGACCTCGCCCAGGGACCCCTTCTCCAGGACCGTCAAGATGCCCCGCGCGTGGTCGGTCACGTGCAGCCAGTCGCGGACCTGCTTGCCGTCGCCGTACTGCGGGAAGGGCTTGTCCTCCATGAAATTCGTGATCATGAGCGGCAGGGCCTTCTCGGGATACTGGTACGGGCCGTAGTTGTTGGACGCGCGCGTGGTGAGCACCGGCGCCTTGTGCGTGACAAAGTAAGAGCGGACCAACAGGTCCGAAGCCGCCTTCGAGGCGGCGTAAGGGCTGTTCGGCTCGAGGTGGTCGCCCTCCTTCGAATAGCCCTTCGGGATGGAGCCGTAGACTTCGTCGGTCGAGACGTGCAGGAAGCGCCGAACCTTATGGCGCAGCGCCGCGTCGAGGAGAATCTGGGTGCCGAGGATGTTCGTCTTGAGGAACGCGCCCGCGTCGAGGATCGAGCGGTCCACGTGCGTCTCCGCCGCGAAATGGACGACGAATCCGCACCCTTTCATCGCGCGATCCACGGCTTTGGGGTCGCAGATGTCTTTCTTGATCGTCTCGACCTTCAAGCCCTTCAGGTTGGCGGGGTTGCCCGCGTAGGTCTGCTTGTCGAGGTTGACGATCTTCCAGCCCGGGCGCGCGCTGCTCAAGAAGCGAATGAAATTCGCGCCGATGAACCCGAGACCGCCGGTGACCAGGACCTTCAGGACTTCTTTCCGTGCTTCTTCGGGAAATACTCCGAGACGAAATAGTCCCACGTGTCGCGCAGGCCGTCGTCGAAGCCGACCACGGGCTTGTAGCCGAGATCGCGGCGGATCTTGCGGTTGTCGGCCCACGTGCGGCGGACGTCCCCGCCGCGCATCGGATGATGGCGGCGCTGGAGCTTCTTTCCGGTGAGGCGCTCGATGCCGGTCACGACGTCGAGCAGGCTGTAGGTCTCGGAGTTGGCGACGTTGTAGACCTCGCCGGAGGTCCGCTTCGGGCCCTTCGCGGCGAGAAGGTTCGCGCGGACCACGTTGGCGACGAAGGTGAAGTCGCGGGACTGCTTCCCGTCCCAGTGCACGTCGAGCGGCACGCCGAGGTAGGCCTGCTCCATGAACTTCGGTATCACGGCCGAGTACATGGACTCGGGGTCCTGGCGCGGGCCGAACACGTTGAAGTAGCGCAGCGAGACGGT
>JAHFCD010000490.1 GCA_023249695.1 Elusimicrobiota bacterium | reverse complement strand
TCGTGGAGGACGCCGTGCCGGTCGGGAAGGTGCGCGGAGGAACGGCCCAGAAAAAAGTGCCGGCCGAGCTGTTCGACGAGGCTGTCGGGCGGGAGGATCCGTTTCATGGTTCGTCCGAGGAAATTCTAGCCCTTTTTGGCGTCCCTTGACGCCTCGGAATAATTGACTTATCCTGTCCAAAGCGATGGGGAGAATCGACGGGAAGGGCCTGCTGATGTCCGCGGCGCTCGTTTTGATTCCGGCCGCGGGCCTGGCGGATTCCCGGGCGCAGAAATACTACTACGAGGACATCTCCCATCCTTTCTTCGTCCCCGATCCCTCGCATCCGGGGATGTACCGCAACGATCGCCCCGGCTCCAAGGCGTCGCTGTTCTCCGCGGTCAAGCCGAAGGACGGGTTCCGGGTTTTCGTCATCGGCGGCTCGATCGCGGGCCTGCTCCAATACTCGGGCGAAAAGGGGGAGTTCGCGAAGGCGCTCCAGGCCGCGCTCCCGACCAAGAACGTCGAGGTCGTCAATTGCGGGATGGCCGGCTACGAAAGCTTCCGCGAGGCGCTGGTCGAACAGGAGGTCCTCGAGCACGACCCCGACCTGATCGTTCTCCTGACGGGCCATAACGAGGGGATCGCGTCGGCGCCGATCCCGATCTGGATCATGCGCACGCAGGAGCGGCTGAGCCGGCTCGCCGCCTATCGCGCGCTCGTCTCGTCGCTGCGCCCCGACAACGCGCCGGAGCTCAAGCACACCGACGCCCTGGCCGACGCCCGCGACGAGACCTTCGCCCGGAATCTCGGCGACAACATCCGCCACGCGCGCGAGCGCGGCGTGGAGGTCGCCGTCGTCGTGCCGCCGCGCAACTACCGCGAACCCGTCGAGCTGGGGCGCTCGCCGTACGACGCGGAGTTCCTCCCCGGGTGGCTGCGGTTCCTGCGCGGAGACTACGCGGGCGCGCGCCGGGCCTGGAAGGAGTCCCTGGCCTCGGGGGCCGCCGCGGGCGGACCGGACAGCACGCAAAAAGCCTTCACCTGGGGCTTCATCGCGCGCAGCGAGGAGAAGCTCGGCCTCGCCGACGAGGCGCGCGCGTCCTTCGATCAGGCCGCCTTGTACGATCGCGCGGCGATCTGCGGCAAGGTGTGCCAGGAGATCCTCCGGCGCGCCGCGAAAAAGGAAGGCGGATTCCTCGTCGAGGCCGACGCGATGTTCCGCGCCCTGGCCGCGCCGCGCCTGCCGGGCATGGAGACGTTCAACGACCGCATGCACTGGAAGCCCCAGTTCAACTGCCAGATGTCGTCGGAGCTCATCGCGGCGATGCGCGGGAATCCGAAGTTCGGCGGCCTGCCGTGGGACGACGCAAGCGTCCGGGCGCTGCGGGCCTCCTGCGTGAAGCCCGGCGGACCCGGCACCGTCGACGACGACCTCCGCATACTGAGCTACGTCCTGATGGGGCTCTCCTGGCCGGACTTCAGCCAGCTGTCCACCGTGTCGGTGTTCTACCTCCAGGCCATACGCCAGCATCGCCCGGACTGGTTCAAGGACGTCCCCGCGCTGATGCGCAAGACCCAGAATCCCCAGACCCAGGTGTACGGGCTCACGATGGCGCCGGAGGCCCTGATCCTGCCGCGCTTCTACTGGCACATCGGCGAGGTGCGCCTGCTGGAGAAGGACTACGCCGGCGCGAGCCGGGATTTCACGAAAGCGCTCGAGCTCGACCCGAAGCTGTCCTGGGCGCGGCTGAGCCTCGCGGTCGCCGAGTCCCTGCGCGGCGACCGCAAGCGCGGCCTCGAGCTGTTCAAGGAGGCGATCGCGCGCTCAGCGGGCGACCCGCGCAGGGACGCCATCCTCGCCGCGGCCGTCGCGGCCGGAAAGGAGCTCGGCCTCGAGGGCGCCGCCGAGGTCGCCGCGGCCGACCCCGATTACTGGATCCGCAAGGCCGGGGAGGCGATCGCCGCCCGGCGCAAGCCCGAGGGCATGGCCGCCTTGGCCCGCGCCCGGGAGATGGCGCCGCAGCCGCACCAGCTGCGCTCGATCGCGCAGTACTACTTCATGCTCCAAGAGCCGGGAAAATTCCTGGAGCTGATCGAGCCGCTGACGGCGGCGTATCCCCGGGACGTGGACCTCTGGCTCTCGCGCGCCGAGGCCTTGTTCCTGGGGGGGCGCAAGGCGGAGAGCCTCGCCGCCGTAGCGCGCGCCGAGACGTTGGCTCCGAACGCCTCCCAGGTCAGCCAGATCGCGGGCTGGCGGCGCCGGCTCAAGGCCGGCGACCCGGCGGACGCGCGGCCGAAATGAAAAAAGCTAAGATCGTCCTCGCGCGGCGAGAGAGCCTCGCGGTGGGGAGCTAAATGGAAGGAGCCGGAATCCTGATCCGCGTCACCCAGCTCTACGCGTGGGGCCTGTTCCTTTTTTCCTGGGGGCAGATGGGCTGGGTGGACTGGAAGGAGCAGAAGATCCGCAACCAGTACATCGTCTTCTGGCTCAAGCTGATCGCGCTGGGCTACGCGCTGATCCTCGGGCAGTCCCTGCTCGGCGAGTTCGGGCT
>JAHFCD010000489.1 GCA_023249695.1 Elusimicrobiota bacterium | reverse complement strand
CGGCGCGCATGAAGGCCGGTGAACAGGCCGGCGCAGAACAGCTTGAGAAACGCCGCGGCCAAGCTGAACGGAACGGCGGACAGCCACAGGAGTCCGGCGTTCACCGGGTAGAACGGAGCGGCTTGGATGCAGGCCGCGAAGGGCGCCCCGGCGAGGATGAAGGGGTTCCACAAGGGAAAACGGCCGGCCAGGAATTCCTCGCGCATGAATTGACGCCAAGGGGCGAGATAAAGAAGCTGATCGGCCAGCAGCCCGGCCCCGGGGCGAGGCGGGAGCAGCGCGTTCCACGGCGGCACCCGCCACAGCGCCGCCGTCGCGAGCAGGCCTTCGCCGCGCAGGAGCGCCGGGAGGATCAAAACGAGCGCGGCCGCGGCCGCGGCCCAAAAGAGGGCGCTGCGGCCCTTCGTCGGAAGCATGCCCCGACAAAATAGGATAATCCCCCCATGCTCGGCTACCGTCGCGTGAACGGGACGGCCGCCCTCCTCGCGGCGGCGTCTTTGCTTTGCCTCGCCGCGTACGGCCCGACTTTGACCGAGCGCGCCTATCTCCACGACGACGCGTGGATCATCGGACGCAACGCCCTGCTCGACGCGGGGCCGGCCGGCGCGGGCGCCCTGCTGACGACCGGCTACTGGGAAGCCGCGCAAGGGACGGCGACGCGCGTGCACGAGTACCGCCCCCTGCTCATGCTGACCTACCTCGTCCAGCGCCTCACGACCGGCGCCGCGGCTCCGCCGATGCACGCCGCGAACCTCCTGCTCCACCTGCTGGCCTGCGCCCTCGTTTTTTTCGTCCTGCGCAGAAAGCTCTCCCCTCCCGCGGCCGCCGCCGGGACGCTCGCCTTCGCGGTGATGCCGACGCACGCCGAAGCCGTCGCGGCGCTCACCGGCCGCTCGGAACTCCTGACGGCCGCGCTCCTGCTCGGCGCCTGGCTCAGCCTCGAGCGTCCGCTCACGGCGCGCCGCTTCGCCGCGGGCGCCGCCCTCTTCACCGCGGCGCTGTACGTCAAGGAGCACGCCCTCCTCTTTCCGCTGTTTCTGGCGCTCTCCGACTGGACCTTCGACGGCGTCGCGCCGTGGTCGCGGGAGCGCCGACGCGTGCACGCGGCCCTGCTCGCCGCGATCGCGGTTTACCTGCTGATCCGCCTGGCGGCCCTGGGCATACCCTTCGGCGGCGGCGACGCCTATTTCGGCGACCGCCTGACCGCGGCGCTGACCGTCTCCCGCTTCGCCGTCACGCGCTACCTGTGGCCGAGCCTCACCGGGCTCGGCCTTTGCCCGGATTTCGCGCGCCCGCTGATCGCCGACGCCCGTCCCGGGGCGCCCGGTTCGTGGCCCCCTTTTATGCTCCTCGCCGGGCTGTACGCGGCCGCGGGCGCGGCGCTTCTCAAGCGCCGTGCCGCCTGGGCGTTCTGGCTCTGCGCGCCGTCGCTCTTCCTGCTGCCGACCGCGCACGTGCTGGCGCCGCTCGACACCATCGGCGCGCAGCGCTTCCTGTACCTGCCCAGCCTCGGCCTCGCCGCCGGCCTCGGCGCCCTCTGGGCGCGGGCGCGCGCCGTCCGCCCGCGGGCGGCGCTCGCCGCCGGCCTCGTCGTCCTCGCCTGGCAGGCCTGGGCCTGCGCGTCATTTTCGCGCGCCTGGCGCTCGCCCTTGCCTTATTACGAGACAGTACTCGCCTGTAATCCCGTGTCGGCGCGCGCGCGCGCGTCGTACGGCGCGGAGCTGATCCTCGCGGGGCGCCCCGCCGACGGCGAAGCTCAGCTCGCCGAGTCCGTCCGTCAGGCGCCGGGGCTCGCGCTTCCCTTATACAACCTGGCCCGCCACGCCTGGGACCGCGGCGACGCGGCCTCCGCCGAGCGTTGGATCGCCGCGGCCCTGGAGCGCGACCCCGCCTTCGCCGACGCCTGGGTGCTGGCCGGCCTCGCCGCGCAGGCCCGCGGCCGCGCCGCCGAAGCGGAAAAGAATCTGCGCCGCGCGCTCGAGCTGTCGCCCTGGAATCCGGTCGCGCACTACAACCTCGCCCGGATCGAGCTGGCCTCCGGGCGGCCCGCGGCCTCGATCGCCCATTGGCGCGCCTTCGCGAAGTACGCGCCGCAGGACCCCGACGCCGCGCGCGCGCTGGCGCTCGCGCTCGCGCTCGAGGCTCAAGGCCGGAACAGCAGCCCCGACATGTAGGGCGAGGCCTTCCCGGCGTGCGACAGCCTCACCGTCGTCAGGTAGTACTCGCGCGCGTCCTCCGGCGTCCGCTTGTCATGAACGACCTCGTCGGCGAGGTTCAGGGCCAGGAAGTTCGTCTCCTCGGACTCGCTCGTCGCCGACAGCTCCTTGTCGAGCGCGTTGACCTTCAGCATGATGTCGAGCTTCGACAGGGCCGCGCGCTTGTCCCGCGGCACGTCGTAGCTGATCGTCTGCTCGAGGACGTCCTCGCCCTCGCGCGGGACGCGGCGCACGATCGTCTTCTTCCAGCTCCCGTTGTCGTTCCATCGGACGGAATCGCCGTCGAGCATGTCGGGCGCGCCGTATTTCTCGAGCATCGC
>JAHFCD010000488.1 GCA_023249695.1 Elusimicrobiota bacterium | reverse complement strand
TCCGTCGCTTCGACGACCGCCTCTTTACGCATGAATGCCATGAATTCCGCCTCCGAAATGTCCCATTCCGACGCGAGAATTATATCGTATTTGAAACTGCGCCATGCGGGGCGAAGTGCTAAACTGAGTCGTGGCGCTCCAGATCGGCACCTTAAATCTGTCGTCGAAGATCATCCAGTCCCCCCTCGCCGCCTGCTCCGACCTGCCGTTTCGTTTGATCGGGCGCGAGAAGGGCCTCGGCTTCTGCTATTTGGAGATGGTGTCGGCGCAGTCGCTGACGCGCGAAAACGCGAAGACGCGCCGCATGCTCAACACCTTGCCCGAGGACAAGCCTCTCGGCGCGCAGCTTCTGGGCTGCGATCCGGACATGATGGCCGAGGCCGCGCGCATCCTCGAGGAGATGGGCTTCGATCTCATCGACATGAACCTCGGCTGCCCGGTCAAGAAGGTCGTCGGCAACGGCGAGGGCTCCGCGCTGCTCAAGGATCCGGCGCGCGCCGAGAAGGTGTTCCGCGCGGTGCGCGACGCGGTCAAGGTGCCCGTCACGATGAAGACGCGCAAGGGCTTTCAGGACCCGTCGGGCGACGAGGCCGTCGAGCTCGCCAAGCGCGCCGAGGGCGCGGGCCTGTGCGCCGTCACGATCCACGGCCGCACCCAGGCCCAGGGCTACGCCGGCCGATCGGATTGGGAAGCCATCGGCAAGGTGAAGCGGGCGGTGAAGATTCCCGTCATCGGCAACGGCGACGTTCTGACGCCCGACGATGCCCGGCGCCTGCTGGAGATTTCCGGCTGCGACGGCATCATGATCGGCCGCGGCGGCCTCGGCAACCCGTGGATCTACCGCAATCTCGACGACGTGATGAACGGCCGGCGGGACGCGGTCTACGTGCCCACGGTCCCCGAGCGCAAGGCGACCCTGCTGAAGCATTTCGCGCTCGAGCGCCGCCTCGTCGGCGACCGTCAGGCCGCTCTCAACATGCGCCGCATCACCGTGTGGTACTCGCAAGGCCTGCCCCACAACAAGGTCATGCGCGTGGGCGTCTGCTCGACGATGGACTGCGAGCTGATCGTGCGCCTGATCTCCGACTTCTTCGATCAGCTCCCCGCCGACGCCCCGCCCCCCTCCGTCCCGATTCTCCTCGCCGAATAGCGGCTCCGATTTACAGGTTGGGAGCGGCGGCGAAGATCTCTTCGGGGGTGGCGCCCATCTTGTAGCGCGTCTCGAGCCAGGCCCGGCGCGCGATGTAGGCGAGCGGACCGATCGAGTGCACGTGGCGGGCCGCGGGGCGCAGGCGCTCGGGCAGCAGGGCGATGCGGCCGTGAGCGGAGAGGCGCCGGGAAAACTCCATGTCCTCGAGAACCGGAAACGGGGGGAAGCCGCCGGCGGCCTTATAGATCTCCGGCGTCGTGCACAGCCCGTGATCGGAGGACGCCAGGCCCGAGCGCACGCGCGCGTTGGACCACAGCGACAAGGCGGCGAGCCCCAGGCCCGCGCCGTAGGAGACCGAGAACGCCGTCGCCGCGAGGCCTTCGGTCGGGGTGGCGAGCCAATAATGCTCGAGCGCCTGCTGCCAGTTTCCCGGCGGTTGGGCGTCGGCGCGCAGGAAGAAGAGCAGGTCGCCCGTCGCCTTCTCCGCGCCCGCGTGCCACTGAGCGCCCCGGTTCGGCTTGCCGAGGTCCATCACCTCGTCGGCCCACCCGCGCGCGGCCTCCAGCGTGCCGTCGTCGGAGCCGCCGTCGATGACGATGACCTCCATCGGGCTGGTCTGCGATATCTGGCGCAGGCGCTTGAGCGAGGAGCCGATCTGCGGGCCCTCGTTGTAGGCCGCGACGATGACGGAGAACTTCACTCGGCGTCCAGCGGGCGGAAGGCGAGGCCGGTCGCGATCTTCGGGTAAAAATAGGTGGACTTCTGCGGCAGGAGCCCGACGGCCTGGGCCGCGCGCCGCACCTGCGCGACGGAGAACGGCTTGACGAGCACGGCGGCGCCGCCCAGCGCCTTGGCCTTCTTCGCCGCGAGCGCCGCGTCGGGCGTGTAGCTCATCTCGTCGGGCCGCACGCCCGCGAGCAGCTGGGAGCCGAGCCACTCGACGGCCAGCCCGCTTCGGCAGCCGCGGGGCTTGGGCTCGCCGAAATGAAAGCCGTTTTCGATCAGGCCGAACGCGTACGGGTTCTTCGACTTGGCGACGAGCCTCATGAGCTCGCCCAGATTTCGGGCCTTCCGCAGGGAGGCCAGCGCGCTCGCGCGCCTCAACAAGCTGCTTCCGGCGATGCGGTGCGTCGGCAGCACGACCAGCCCGGCGTCCTCGTCGGGCACGAGGTAGGTCAGCACGGCGTCCGTGCCCGGCCCCTTCGTCTTCGCGTGGTGATCGCGGCTCACGGAATAGCGGTGGTGCCCGTCGGCGATCAAGATCGGGCGCGGGGCGAGCGCCTTGCGGATCGCGGAGGTCAGCTTCGGCTCGTCGACGACCCAGAGCCGGTACGCCACGCCCGCGTGGGACTTGCCCGTCGCGTCGGGACGGCCCTTCATGCCCGC
>JAHFCD010000487.1 GCA_023249695.1 Elusimicrobiota bacterium | reverse complement strand
GGGGTCGCCGCGGTCGAGGCCGATCGGATTGCTGAAGTGGACGAGCTCGGACTTGCGCGGGCCGAGCTTGCCGTCGGGCCCCGCGTAATGGATGTTCCAGCCGAACTGCTCGGCGACGACCTCGATCCGGATCGCGTCCTTCGAGTCGGGGACGGTCGCCTTGATCTTGTTCCACACCGGTATCGCGTAGAAGACGATCAGCGCGATCTCGAAGGTCATGATGATCATGTCCGGGATCAGCGACTTGAGCTCGCCCTTGTTCCGGTAGAGCATCTGGGCGAACGGGAATTTCGAGAACGAGTCCGGGATCGAGATGTGCGCCGGGGTGTCGTCGTGATCCTCGCGCACGGCCGCGACGCCGGGGCGGGCGCGGAACTGGACGAGCAGATAGATGAAAAACGCGCCCCACAACGCGAAGATGCCGAGCATCACCGCGTGAATGAGCCAGATGCCGAAGTCGATGCTGCCGGCGTAGCTCGAAGCGGCGAGCGGCAATGACCAGCCGTATTTTCCCATGCTGTCCTCTCAGTGAAGATCCGCGGCGACGGCATTCTATCACAGCGGACGGTCCCGAGGCAAAATCTTCGCGACAAAAAGAGCCAATTAAAGCGACAAAACTTATCAATCGCCGCAACGGCTTCCCGCGTCCCGGGGAGGTATCCTTCCGGTATGGAGCGCTTTCTCCTCGTTTTCCTGGCCCTTCTCGCCGGCGCCGCGCCCGCGCGCGCCGTCGAGGCGTTTCCCAAGACCCTCCTCTTCGACCCGCTCATCGCCGATCCGCGCTGGCCCGCCTTCGCCGGGACGATGCAGACCTACCAGCGCCATCACTCCCGGGCGGTATGGTCCGCCAACTTCGGCGAATCCTTCCCGCTCGTCGGCAACCGCGGCGGCCAGCCCTGGCAGTTCGGCCTCCAGGCGGCCGTGTTCACGATCTGGGACATGACGACTGAGTCCAACGACCTGATCAACGCCGACTTCCTGGTCGGCTTCCCCTATACCTGGAAGCGCGGCCGCTGGTCCTACATGGCGCGCATCTTCCATGTGAGCTCGCATCTCGGCGACGAGTTCGTCCTGTCCAACAAGAACGTCGAGCGCGTGAACCTGAGCTTCGAGGCGCTCGACGCCAAGGCGTCCTACGACTTCGACCACGGCCTGCGCGCCTACGCCGGCGCGGGCTCGATGATCCGCAAATACCCGCCCGAGATCAAGCCGCTCTTCGCGCAGCTGGGCGGCGAGTGGGTCGGCGAGATCTTCGCCCGGGGCGTCCTGCGGCCGCTGGCGGGAGCCGACTTCCAAAAGCAGCAGCAGAACGGCTGGGGGGCGACCGGCGTCTCCCTGCGCGCCGGCATCCAGTTGCAGCACCGCGACCTGCGCACGCGCCGCCTCCAGCTGCTGCTCGAGTACTACGTCGGGCACGACCCCAACGGCCAGTTCTTTCAGGACACGGTCGAGTCCGTCGGCCTCGGCATCCACGCCTATTTCTAGAAGTGAAAGCTGAGCCCGACGTCCGTGTACCGCTCCCGCCGGCGGTAGAGCTGGCCGAAAGGGGAGTAGCCGTCGAACCGTCCGGCATAGATCCGCATCGAGCGCGGCACGTCGCGGAAGCCGATGATGACCCCCGCGACGAATCGAGAGTTCGTGTGGTAGTCCGTGGCCTCCCGAAACTGAAAATCTTGGGCGGCGAATAACCGCACCGGATAGAGCTTTGACCGGCCGATCAGCCCCGAGGTCAGCTCGACTCCTGCCTGGGCGGCCCGGCGCGCCGGATCCGGGATCGTGTGCAGCAGGTACGTCATGCCGCAGTAGAAGCGCGTCCACGACCACGGCTCGGCCGAAAAGGTGACGCGCGCTCCGTCGATCGAATACCGGAAGCCCTGGTCGTTGGTCCTTCGAATGTAATCGTCTCCGAGATGCGAGCTCTCGTGAAAGAGCATCGCGCGCGCCGCGTAGCCCCGGTACGCGAGCGCGACGGGAAGGTTCCCGATGAAATCCACGGTCTCGAACGAGTTGAGCGAGCCGCCGAGCGTGAACCTCGAGTAGGCCATCGCCTCGACGTTCCACTGCCAGGCCCATTCTTCGTCCGGCGTGCGCCAGCGCGTCATGCCCCAGCTGTGCCCCAGCGCCACGTCGGAGCGGTGCCGCCCGTCCAGCCCGTAGTACGACGCGCTGAGCTGTATGTGCCTCGGGTCGGCGATCAGCCGGCGAAACACCCGCTCCGGCTCGGGGAACACCTCGAACGGGGCGCTCGCCGCGGCGCGGCTGGGGACGAACGCCAGGAGCGCCGCCGCGGCGGCCAGAGTGCGCAGCATGCCCGCATTCTAGCGCCCTTTCCCCTGGCGAGGAATGTCGCCCGCGTCACGGTCCTGCGACTCTAGAACTCGGCTTTTTCGGGGTGGGCGGGGGACAAGGTCAGCAGATACGAAGCGACGGCCTCGAGCTCCGCGTCATCGAGAAGCTCGCCCCAAGCGGGCATCCGGATCATCGGCGCCGGCCCCTTCTCGTCCGCCTTCTGGGACTGGGGAACGCCTTTGCGGAT
>JAHFCD010000486.1 GCA_023249695.1 Elusimicrobiota bacterium | reverse complement strand
ATGGGACTCCACATCGTCGTCTGCGTGAAAAGCACCCCGTCCACCGTCAATGTCGGCGTCGACGCCGCCACCGGCCTGCCGAAGACCGCGGGCGTCGCGACCGCCATCAATCCTTACGATGAGTACGCCGTCGAGGAGGCGCTGCGCCTGAAGGAGCGCGTCGCCGGCTCCACCGCGACCGTGATCACCGTCGGCGCGGACTCCGCCGCCGACGTCCTGCGCGAGGCCGTCGCCCGCGGCTGCGACGCCGGCGTGCTGATCTCCGCCCCCGAGTTCGACGGCGGGGACTCCTACGCGACCAGCCTGGCGCTGTCCGCCGCGATCAAGAAGCTCCACGCCGAGAAGCCCGTCTCCTTGGTCCTGTTCGGCAAGAACACCAGCGACGTGGGCGCGGGCGTGGTCGGCTCGCAGACCGCGGCCTGGCTGGACTGGGCCGCCGCCACCGCCGTCAAGAAGATCGAGGCCGTCGACGAGGCCTCGGCCACCGTGCACCGCTCCATGGAGGACGGCACGGACGTGCTCAAGCTGGCCTTGCCCGCCTGCCTCTCCACCGTCAAGGAGCTCAACGAGCCCCGGCTGCCGTCCCTGAAGGGCAAGATGGCCGCGAAGAAGGCCGTGTTCCCGAAGTGGGGCGCCGCGGACTTGGGCCTTCAGCCCGCCCAAGCGGGGGCCGCCGGCTCCGGCACGAAGATCGTGAAGGCCTCGCTCCCCCCCGCGCGTCCCGCGGGCGTGACCGTCGACGGCGCGTCCGCCGCCGAGAAGGCCAAGAAGCTGGTCGACATCCTGTTCGAAAGGAAGCTCATCTAATGGCCAACAAAGGGATTCTCGTCGTCGCCGTCGCCCAGCGCGGGGCCCTGCCGCCCGCGACCTACGAGCTCGTCACCGCCGGCCGCAAGCTGGCCGACGCGCTGAAGGAGCCGCTCGCCGCGGTCGTGCTGTCCGACAAGGCCTCCGCCCTGTCGGCCGACCTCGCCGCGCGCGGCGTGGACAAGGTGTACTCCGTCGAGCACCCGTCGCTCGCCGGCTTCACCGAGGAAGTCTACGCGAAGGCCGCCGCGCAGGTCGCCTTGAAGGAAGGCTTCGGCAAGGTCCTCCTCGCGTCCAACGTCGCCGGCCGCGCGCTGTCGGCGCGCCTGGCGGTTCTGCTCAAGGCGGGCTTGGCCGCCGACGTCTCCGACATCGCCGCCGACGGCAAGGTCTCGCGCCCGTACTACTCGGGCAACCTGGTCGCCGAGGTCGAGTTCAAGTCCCCCGTCGCCGTGATGACCTTGGCTCCGATGTCGTTCCCGCGCGCCGAGGCCGGAGCGGCCAAGGCCGAGATCGTCCCGGTCGCGTTCGACCCGGGCGCGGCGAAGACCGCGTTCGTGTCCTTCCTGCCCGAGACCTCCAACGAGATCGACATGGGCTCGGCCGAGCGCATCGTCGCCGGCGGCCGCGGCCTGGGCAGCGCGGACGGCTTCAAGCCCCTGTTCGAGCTGGCGCATTCGCTCGGCGCCGCGGTCGGCGCCAGCCGCGCCGCCGTGGACTCGGGCTGGATTCCCTACAAGTACCAGGTCGGCCTGACCGGGAAGAGCGTGCGCCCGAAGCTGTACATCGCGGTCGCGATCTCCGGGCAGATTCAGCACCTGGCCGGCATGTCCTCGTCGGGGACGATCGTCGCGATCAACACCGACAAGGACTGCCCGCTGATGCAGATGGCCAACGTCTCGGTCCAGGGCGAGTACTCCGAATTGATCCCGCTCATCACCGCCGAGGTCAAGAAGCGCCGGGGCGCCTCCGCCGTCGCGGCCTGACGTTCCGCCGGAATCAATGAGGGGCCGGTCCCCGCGGGGACCGGCCCCTCGACTTTTTCCCGTTGGCCGGAGCCCCTGGCTCCGGCCGGCGCCTTAGGCGGCGCGGACCAAGGCGCGGCGGGACTTCCGCGTCTTCGGCCGCTCCGACCACACGCACTTCCCGCCCTCGCAGCGGACCTTCGCGAACGGCGTCCACGCCGACTTGCGGCCCACGAACAGCCACGGCATCAGGTCCTTGGCGATCATGCTCCCTCCCGCTGCGGCCGGCTCGAACGACCTAACTATTTTTATCAGCTTATCTAATATTTGTCAACAGTAAAAATAACGAGCGGCGGGATTATTTCAGGGGGTCTTCTTGGCGGGGCGCCGGCCGTCGGGGAAGATCCACTTCGGGACCTTCCACTCGACGACCGCGGTCAGGGTGATCGCGCCGGCGATGATCGCCATCGCCGTGCTGATGCCGAACCAGTCCAGCAGGAAGCCGGCCAGCAGGGCGCCGCCGGCGGAGAAGAACAGGTCCACCATGTTGAACGCGCTGTCCACGCGGCCGATCTTGTCGTCGGGAATCTCGTTGCGCACGACCGGCGCCATCACGATGCCGACCGGCGCGTGGAACAGCTGCATCATGAACTGGACGAACATCACCACGGACAGGTTGATCCAGAAGTGATGCGGGAACAAAAGCGCCGGGAACGCCCACATCAGCCAGAACAACAGCGAGGACGCGGCGGCCATCTTGTAGAAGCGGC
>JAHFCD010000485.1 GCA_023249695.1 Elusimicrobiota bacterium | reverse complement strand
TCAACTACTGGGATCTCTATGACGCCCTTTCCCTCGACGTCGCGCCGTCGCTGCGCTGGCAGCCCGACGAGCGGGTGAGTTTTTCCCTGAAGTACGAAAACTTCAGCAAGCGCGAGGACGCGCAGGTCATGCAAAAGCCCGGCTACGGCACCCAGGCCGGCCTCGTGCCGACCCCCTCCGATCCCAACCTTTCGGGCGTCGACGTGCCGGGCCTTTCGGACAAATGGAACGGCATGTCGTACGCCGATTTTCGCAACAGCGAGACCAGCAGCTGGGAAGCGGCGCTCAACGTCAAGGCCGACGATCACTGGGACCTGCGCGGCGCCTACGGGCATCAGGATTATCAGGTCGACGCCGTCTTCTCCGGCAACTTCGGCATGGCGAACAACACCACGCTCTTGCAAGGCCGCCGCTTCCGGCGCCAGATCTACACGAACCGGGACGACACCTTCGAAGGCGAGGCCGTCGGCAAGTATCAATTCAGCCGTGCGAGCCTGCGCCTGCTCCTGGGCGGGCAGGTCATCGTCCGCAGCTTCGACAACTGGGCCGGCCAGGCGCCCAACGACCCGGCGCTCGGAGCCATCCCCACCGCGTCGCCGCTGCCGCTCTGGGATCTGAGCAACCCCGGCACCTGGAACCGCACGGTCTCGATTCCGCTGTCGGCCTTAACCGCGAATCAGACCAGCCAGAGCACGGACTCCCAAGATAAGTCCGCCTACGCCGGCGCCACCGTCGGCTTGCTCGATGACAGGCTGCTCGTGCTCGCGGGCCTGCGTCATACCAACACCGAGAGTCAGTTGCTCAACCATCTGACCAACTCCCCCGAGCCGAAAACGACCGCGTCCAGAGCCACGCCCCAATACGGCCTGCTCTACAAGCTCGCGCCCGGGCTCACGCCGTTCGTCTCCTACTCCGAGTCCTTCGTTCCCGGAGCGAAAATCATGCTCGTCAACGGCGTCCCGACCAAGCCCGCCGCGCCGACCGAGGGCCGCGGCTACGACATCGGCGTCAAGAGCGACCTGCTCGACGGCCGAGTCTCCAGTACGCTCACGTTCTTCGAAGTCAGGAATAAGAACGTCATCAACGATCTGGCCTCGCTCGACCCCAACACGGGCAGCGTGGTGATCACGAACGTCCAAAGCGGCGAGCAGCGCTCGCGCGGCGTCGAGTTCGACGCCACGCTCACGCCGACCGACAATTGGCAGGCCTATCTCTCGTACAGCTTCATGGACGCCCGGATCACCGAGTTCAGCGGCAACGACGCCGCCATCCTCGCCCAGGACCCGGCCACGCTCGACGCCGCCGGGCGGGAGAATTATAAGAACGTCCGGCGGTTTCACAACGCGCCGCTGCAGATGAGCGCGCCGCATCTGGCCAACGTCTGGACGCGATATGATTTCCCGCGCGGCCGTCTCAAAGGACTTTACGTCGGGGGAGGCGCGAACTTCGTCTGCGATCAGACGCTCCTGCCCGACAGCCCCGCGTCCGCGCGGCAGACGTATACCTTGCTCAGCGCCGTGGTCGGGTATGCGTGGCGGTGGAGTGAGAGACGGATGGGCGTCGACCTGATGGGCAAGAACATCGCCGACGAGCGCTACCGGCCCTCGCAAAGCTCGCGCTCGCGCCCGCGCGAGTTCAGCCTGTCGCTCTCGATGAAGTATTGACGCGCGCGTCGGCGCGGTTTTCTGAACATGTTTGGTCTGTGTCGTTGGACGCACCGGGCGCGGGCCGGATGCGGAGGAGAAAGGGGGCCGTCGGACCCGCGCGCGTCGCCGCGCTCGTAGGTAGACTGTCGGCATGAAAAAGTTCTCCGCGGCTCCCACCATTTTCGTCTTGACGATGCTTCAGGCCGTTCTCATCCCGCTCGCCTGGCCGGCGGCGCCCGTGCGAATCGTCCCCGCGGGCGCGAGCTCCGCCGGCGTCCCCGTCATGCCTCCCGCCTCGGCTTACCCCTTCTCCGGCGCTTCCTTTCTGACGCCTCTGGCCGCCGGACTCCGGTCCGCGGCCGCGCTCCCGGTCGACGGCGCGCCGACTCCGCTCCCCGCCGCGTCCGCCGCGCCGACGCCCGCCGAGGCGCTGAAGCAGGCGGTCGCGGAGCTGGGGCCGGCAGCGGTCACCGCCCCGGACTATAAGCCGGGTCAGATACGGCACATCGTCCTGTTCCGTTATAAGGATTCCGTGACGGACGAGCAGAAGGCGGAGGTGAAGCGGCGCTTTCTGGCGCTTCATCAGCTCTGCGCGCGCCAGGCCTGCCCCTACATCACCGCCATCGAAACGGGAGCCCAGAGCAGCGGCGAGGGCGTCGATCAGAAGTACGAGCAGGGCTTCCTGGTGACGTTCCGTTCCGAGGGCGACCGCAACTATTACGTCGGCCAGCCGATCATCGCCGACCCGGCCTTTTACGACCCCGCCCACCAGGCCTTCAAGGAGTTCGTCGGTCCGCTCCTGCGCGAGCCGGTCAATCCCGCGGGCGTCCTCGTGTTCGACTATGCGGTCGAGGCCGCCGCGACGGACGCGGCGCGGGCCGCCTCGGCGCGAGCGGAGGGCGACGCGCGGG
>JAHFCD010000484.1:1517-2561 GCA_023249695.1 Elusimicrobiota bacterium | reverse complement strand
CTCGCCGCGATATTTCGCGCCGGCGATCATCGAGCCGATATCGAGCGCGACGACGCGCTTGCCCTTGAGCCCCTCGGGCACGTCGCCCGCCACGATGCGCTGGGCGAGGCCTTCGACGATCGCGGTCTTGCCGACGCCGGGTTCGCCGATCAGCACGGGGTTGTTCTTCGTGCGGCGCGAGAGCACCTGGATGACGCGGCGGATCTCCTCGTCGCGGCCGATCACCGGATCCAGCTTGCCCTTGCGGGCGGCGTCCGTGAGATCGCGCGCGTAGCGCTGGAGGGCCTGGTACTTGTCCTCGGGATTCTGATCGGTCACGCGCTGCGTGCCGCGCACTTCGACGAGCGCGCGGTAGATCGCCTCCGACGTCACGCCGTTCGCGCCGAGCACGCGCCCGGCCGCGCCGTCTCGCTCCTGGGCGGCCGCCACGAGCAGGTGCTCGGTCGAGACGTAGTCGTCCTTCAGGCGCTCGGCCTCCTTCTGCGCGTGCTCGAGCATCACGCGCGTGCGCTCGCTCACGTACTGGCCGCTGCCGCCGCGGACGGTCGGGAGCTTGCCGAGCTCGGCTTCGAGCGCGGCCTGAATCGTTTCGGGCCGCGCGCCGAGCTTCGCGAGCACCGGGCCGACGACGCCTTCCCTTTGCTGCAGCAGCGCCACCAGCACGTGCTCGGGCTCCACGGCCTGATGGCCCTGCTGGTCCGCGAGCGACTGCGCCGCCTGGACCGCTTCCTGTGCTTTGACCGTGAACTTGTCGAGTCTCATCGTTCTCTCACCCCAAATACGCGCGAGGGTTGTCCGCGCGCAAATCTCGGAGCTTCCGATACAGCTCGGTCTCGTCCTCCGTGAGCGACGACGGCAGCACGATCTTCACCTTCACGAGCTGGTCGCCGGAGCTTCCGCCCTTCGGCTTCGGCATTCCGTAGCCCGGGAGCCGGAACGTCCGGCCGGTCGACGTCGCGGGCGGAATCTTCATCGACACCTTGCCCTTGAGGGCGGGGACTTCGACGGTCCCGCCGAGGGCCGCCTCGGGCGCCGTAATGGGCA
>JAHFCD010000484.1:0-1507 GCA_023249695.1 Elusimicrobiota bacterium | reverse complement strand
CTCGAAGAACGGGTGCGGCGCCACGGTGATCTCGAGGTAGAGATCGCCGCGCGCCGCGCCGCCCGCGCCACTGCCGCCCTCACCGGACACACGAACGCGCTGCCCGGTGCGCACGCCGGCGGGAATCCTCACGTCGAGCTGTCGCTGCGTTCGCTGCCAGCCGCCGCCCCCGCACGTCTCGCATGATGCGTCGTTCACGTTGCCGGCGCCGTGACAGGTGGCGCAGATCTCCTGGCCTTCGAGCGTGAACGCTTTGCGCGTCCCGTTGAACGCTTCGTCCAGAGAAATCTCGACCGCGGCTTGCACGTCACCGCCGCGGGCGCGCGCTCCCCGAGCCCCACCGCCAAAGAGATCCTCGACGCTGAATCCGGGGCCACGACCGCGCGCTCCGCCCGAGCGGGCGCCGCCCAGATCGCTGAAGATCGTGCGGAAGAAATCCGAGAAATCCCCCGCGTCCTCGGCGTGGTCCGCGCGGAAGCCCGCACCTGAACCACCAGCCGGCGGCGCCTGCGTGTACCGCTGCCAGTCGGGCCCGAGCGTGTCGTAGCGCCGTCGCTTCTCCGGGTCGGAGAGCACTTCGTACGCCTCGGTGACCTCCTTGAACTTGTCCGTGTTGTCCTTGCCCTTGGCCACGTCGGGATGGTGTTTTCGGGCGAGCTTGCGGTAGGCGGACTTGATCGTTTTAGCGTCGGCCTTTCGGTCGACACCGAGGATTTTGTAGTAGTCCCTGTATTCGACGGCCATGTCCTAATCCTTATTAAAAGTGTAGCAGATGATTTGAGTCTTGCTCACTCACTTTAAAATTAAGGGTCGATCACTTTTAGACCATTAAAAACAGATATTTAACTTTGGACTAGCCTTTCCCGACACTGAACGCGATGTAGAGCGATACCTGACCACGCTGGAGGAGCACGGTCAGTCGGTCTCCCTCTTTCGCGTCCTTGGTGAGGCGCTCGAAATCCGCGAGGGTCCGGACCCGTTGACGGTTGATTTCGCGGATTACGTCACCCCGCTGGACGCCCGCTTCGGCGGCGGAGCTGCCGTCTTCGACCCGTGCGACGACCACGCCCTCGGGCGACGGCAGATTCAATTGCCGCGCGATCTCCGGGGTCACCGGGCGCACGTCGAGTCCCAGGAGCGGGCGTCCGCGCCCTCCCGGGTCGGCGCGCGCCTCTGATCGTTCTTCCGGCGCTTCGCCGATCTTGATCTCGAGCGTTTTCTCGGACTGATCGCGAAGGACTTTCACCTTCGCGTCCTGGTTGGGGTTCGACAATCCGACCGCGCGCTGGAGGTCTGCCGGCGCCTCCATCTTTTTTCCATTGAACTCCAGGAGCACGTCACCCGACTTCAAACCGCTCCTGCTCGCCGGACTGTCTGGAACGATGTCCGAGATGAGGACGCCTTTCGTGTCCTTTGCGCCGAACGATTTCGCCAGCTCCGCCGTGAGCGGCTGGATCGAGACGCCGAGCCAGCCGCGCGTGACCTTTCCCTTGGCGACGAGCTCCGT
>JAHFCD010000483.1 GCA_023249695.1 Elusimicrobiota bacterium | reverse complement strand
CCGGTTCTGCGACACCGCGCGCGCCGCGGCCGATCCGAAGGAGCCGCGCCGGCTCAAAACCTCGCCCGACGGCCTGCATCCCGACGCCGCGACCTATCGCGCGGTCGGAGAAGCGCTGGTCCGGTGCTTGTCCGAAAGACATCGGCGGGAGTGACGCCGGGCGCTACTTGATCAGCGCGAGGCTCGAGGTGTAGCCATGCACGAAGTTGCGGCCGCCGACGGGCCCGAACTCGCCGTTGGCGAAGAAGCCGGCCATCGGGATCGGCCCGCGCAGGCTTTGCACCAAGGTCGCGTCGTGATCGGACTCGCCGTACAAGCCCTTGCCGCGGCCGCAGCAGGAGAACAGCAGGGCGCCGCGCGGCGCCGCGTCCGTCTCGGGCAGGAGGCCGAGCAGCATCGAGAAGTCCTGATCGGAGGTGTGCGCGTCGCGCAGCTGGAACTGCAAGGTCTGGCCTCGCCTCAGGTTCGTGCCGAGGACGAGCGAGCCCGACTTGTCGTCGTAGCCGAGCACGTTGCGGATGACGAAATCGCCGCGCCGGAACTCCGGACGGCCCTCGTTCATGACGAGGCCGGCGAACAGGGACGTGCGCGCGAGGCGCTGGTCCTCGGGCGTGCACCGCGAGAGCGTCTCGCGCAGGACCTCGAGCGGGCTGCGGCCGCCGAGCTCGTGCAGGACGTTGCCCTCGGCCTTGGTCACGGTCAGCGGATCGCCGATCGGGCGGCAGCCCTGCGCGACGACGGTCGAGATCTCGACGGGGCCGACCAAGGCGACCCCCGCGAGGCCGCTCTTGAGCACGTGCGAGCCGAGGAGCAGCCAGGAGGGCTTGTGCAGGAGCGGGCCGCTGGCCATGCCCCCGACGACCGGCGCGCCCGGGTAGCCCTCGTTGAACAGCGCCGCCATGCGCTCGGGGTCTCCGCTCATCGGGTCGCCGAGGATCAGGAACTTCGGGCTCTCGTTGGGGTACAGATCGAGCTCCTTGACGAGCGCCGCCCCGTTCTCGAGGCGGCCCAACTCCGCCGCGGTGAAGGCGAAGGGCTGGACCCGCACGCCGGGCAGGCGCATGGCGAGGATCGAGATCCCGGGCGTGCCCTCGACCTCCTTGCGGCCGGCGATGACGCCGCTCGCGTTGCAGCCGAGCACGCGCAGCGGGGCGAGGCTTTTGGCGAGGAGCGTCGAGAACTCGGCGGGATCGAAGTCGCTGAACGTCTCGGCGACGAAGACGAGCGCCAGGTCGCAGGGACCGGGGCCGAGGCGCGCGCGCGCCGCCTTCGCCGCCGCGGCGGCGCCCTTGCGCCAGTCCTTGTCGTCGGAAAAGCCCTCGGCGAAATGCTTCGCGCCGGTCATTTCGTTTCTCCCCCGACGGCCGCCGCGACGGCGGGCACGCCGGCCGGGTCGGACGCGTCGGCCAGGCGGCGCAGATCCGCGCCGCAGCCGAACAGGCGCGGATAGGTCGCGGCTTCGAGACGGTGCGCGAGGATGTAGTCCTGGTCGTCGGGATCGACGAAGGAGATCACCTTACGCGGCAGGTACAGGCGATGGACGGCCGCGAGCAGCGCGTCCGTCTTCGCCTCGCCGGGGCGGCCGACCAACTCGAAATCCATGCGCCCTCGCGCGTGCAGGTCCGCGACCCGGGCCAGGCCCGCCAGCGCCCTCGGTCGAGCGAGCGGATCGCACAGCTTCGAGCCCCACGCGCCCATCAAGCCCCATTCGAGCCAGCGGCGGTAGTTGTGGTTGCCCTTGAGGTGATGCAGGCGGCGGCAGACCTCGAGCGCCGCGGCGTTCAGCGCCGGGTCCACGCGCGGCTCGCGCAGGATCGCGGGATCGCCGGCGCGGGCGACCCGGTCGAGGAAGCCGCCGCCGTCGCGCTCCCACAGCTCTTGGAACAGGAAGCGCAGCATCGCGTCCGCGAACTCGCGGTGCGCCTTCATCCCGGTCGCGAGAAAGCCGTCGGTGAAGGCGAGCGCGGTCGCCGCCGCGTCGCCGAGCAGGCCGACGACCGACTCCCCCTCCCCGCCCGCCGCGTGCTGGAGGCCGAGGAGCGGGTCGTAGAGGCGGGTCTGGAGAAAGCTCAAGGCCTTCAGGGCGGCCTCGCCGGCGCCCGGGTGGCCGTAGGCGTGCGCGCGCAGGAGCGCCGAGGCGGCCAACGCGTTGCCGTCGGCGGGGTAGACGGCGGCCTCGGGCCTGCCGGCCCGCAGAAAGGCGCCGGCCTTCGGATCCCACAGCACTTGAAGCAGATGGTCGCTGACGTCCGCGGCGGCGGACCGCCACCGCGCCTCGCCGGTCAGCGCGTGCGCGTCCCAAAACAGCGCCGCCCAGCGGGCGTGGCGGGTGAGCGCCGAGTCGGCGCCGGACAGGAAGGCGCGCCGCACCGGATCCCAGCCGGCCCAGCCGAGCACGAGAGCCTTCGTCAGCGCCGTCGCCGCCCCGGGGTCGGCGCGCTCGCCCGCGGCGTGAAGAAGGCCCGCGACGAGCTCCGGATCGGCCTCGGCGGGCAGTTCGGTCAGCGCGGCGAAGATCTCCGCGATGCTCGCCTTGTCGGGGGCGGCCGCGAGCGCCGTCT
>JAHFCD010000482.1:1402-2565 GCA_023249695.1 Elusimicrobiota bacterium | reverse complement strand
GAAGGCAGGGACTCGCGCAGGAAATCGGGGTCGCCGTCCACGTAATGGCGGTTGAGCCGGATCTCCGCGAAGCCTTCCTGGCGCCAGTCGGTGTAGGCCTGGGCGGCGTAGAACTTCTTGCGGCCGTCGACGAGGAAGAGCTGGGAGTCGGGGAAATCGTCGAAATGGACGATCGCGGTCAGGCCCTCGGCGAGGAACTCCTCGGCGTAGCGGCGGCCCGTCGGGGTTTCGAGAAGGCGCTTGAAGGAGTCCTCGAGGGCCTTCTTCTCGTCCGCGCGCCCGCGATCGTCGAGGCGGACGCGGTCGAGCATGCGCGCCAGCAGCGGGCGCGCGTCGTGGGAAGCGGGGAGCTGGGCGTCGCCGCCGGCGGGAGGGACGACGGGGCCGTCGCCGAGGGAGGCCGCCGACAGGAAATTCTTTTCGAGGGCGCCGGCGCCGGCCTCGCCGTTCAGGCCGGAGTAGTTCGCGGACAGCGCGCCGTGCTCGCGCAGGCTGTCGATGACTTTCAGGGGTTGATGGATGACCGGCTTGGCGGCCGCGAGCGCGGTCGGGACGAGGGCGGCGGGCAGCGCCGGGATCGGGACGGCGTTGAGCGGGGTCGCGATCGCCGGCGCGGTAAAATCATGGCCCCAGGAGCTCAGGGCGAGAGGGAAGGGCTGGGCGAGGGGGGAGGCCGAGACGGCCGAGATCACGCTCGGACGCGGGGAGAGCGGAATCTCCAGCGAAACGCGCTGAGCCGCCGCGTCGAACGCGGCGGCCGTCATCAAAAGGGCGGCGAGAAGGCTTCGCTTCATTCCTATATTCAGTGTACGCGCGATCGGGTCTTCCGCCCAGGGCCCTCGGGCCCTCCGGGCTAGGTCTTCCGGCCGGTCAATTTGACGGTCTTTAGGAACGCCTCCCAGGCCTTCTCGCCGCGGCGCTCCCGATCGGGAACGGGCGATTCCCGGGCGTAGGACAAAACGACGAAGCGGCCTCCCGCGGCGGGCAGCAGGCAGAAAACCTCGCTGCCGAGGCGGGGAGGTCCCGAGGGCGCGTGGGGACCTCCGAGGTCGATGGGGAAGCCGCGGCGATACAAAGTGGGATGCCGGCCCCCCGCGGTGACGGCGCCGATCGTTTCCGGCTTGCGCCCCATCGTGCTCGCCGCGGCGCCGGCGAGGAAGGCC
>JAHFCD010000482.1:0-1392 GCA_023249695.1 Elusimicrobiota bacterium | reverse complement strand
GCCGAACGCTCGCACCGTGACGCGGTCGAGGCCGTCCGCGTAGGCGATCACCGGATCGGCGCCGCCGCCGTTGGCGTACTCCTCGGCTCGCCAGCCCTTCGGCGCTTCAAAGCGGACGAGGGCGGCGATCGTTTGCGACGGGGACGAGGCTTTGGTCTCCGCGGCCCGGGAGGGCGCGGCGAGGCAGAAAAGAACGGCGAGAAGGCGTCGGGACATGGGGGCGCTCGCGCTCAGTATAGCCCGGCGGTCCCTAGCGCGCCAGGGGCCAATGCGCCGGATTATCGACGAGGTCCTTCCGGTACAGCGCGAGGATGTCCGCCGCGTCCAGGTCCTCGGGGTCCCGCTTGACCGGCTTCGGGGAGGCGGCGACGGCGGCGCGCAGGCGCTCGCCGAGGGCCCGAATCCTCTCATCCGCCTCGGCGAAGAACGGATGTTGAAAGCCTTTGGCGACGGCGGCGAGGCTCGCCTTTTCGGCGGGCTCATTGAGCGACGCGGCGGCGGCGAGGAGATCGCGCCGGACGGCGGCGAGGCGCTCCCGTTCGGCGGCGCGTTCCGACGGGATGAACGCGTACGCGAGCTCCCAGCGGACCAGCGCGACGCGGCGCGGGCTCACGCCGTGCTCCGCGACCAGGTGATCGATGACCTTGCCCCATTCCACGGCCTCGGCGGCCTCGCGGTCGAAGCGCGCGAGCGCGGCGGCGACGCGCGCGAGGCGCTCTCCATAGGCGTGAGCCGGATCGGCGGCCTCTGCGGCGGAGAAGGTCTTCGCGTAATAGCCGCCGGCCAGGTGCATGCCGCGGAAGTACGCCTCCGGGTCCTCGAGCCAGCGCCGAAGATGCGCGTCGTTGGGGGCCGCGCCGAGCTCGGCGGCGATCAGCCATCCGGCGAGGCCGGCGGTCAGCTCGTCGCCGCGCCAGCGGTTCCAGGCGTCGAGGACGCCCGCCTTCTCGGCGCGAGCGGCGCCGAGCGCGTGGCCGAGGAGCTCGTGGCCGAGCGTCGCGGGCAGGTCCCGGAGCTGATAGACGGCGTCCGAGCGCAGATAGTCGCGGTTGAGCTTGACCCAGGCGCCGCCGGAGCCGTGCGTGGTCGTGCCGCCGTAGCCCTGCACGGATTTTCGGCCGCCGCGGTCGGCGAGGACGCTGTTGTCCATCTCCTCGAAGGAGATCTTGACCGTGACGCCGCGGGCGAGGAGCTCCTCGGCGAGCTCGCGGGCGGTCGGGCTCTCGAGCAGGCGCCGGACCGCCATGTCGAGGACCTCGCGCGCGAGCGCGCTGCCTCCGGCGTCGAGGACGAGGCGCGAGCGAAGGCGGACGGCGAGCGGGTCGGCGGCGGCGAGAGGGCCGGGGATGGGCACGCCGGCGGGCTCGGGAACCTTCGCGAACTCCTCGTCGC
>JAHFCD010000047.1 GCA_023249695.1 Elusimicrobiota bacterium | reverse complement strand
TGTGGATCCTGGCGTGCGTCCTGGTCCTCGCCGCGCTGCGCGCGGCCGCGGCCGCGGCGGCGGCGCTGGCCTTGGCGATCGGGGTCGGCGTCTGGGCGATGCTCGGCGACGAGCCCGCCCCGGGCGGACGCTGGGCCGAGGTCGTCGAGCGCGTCGCCGGCTGCCGCCGGGCTCTGAAGGAGGACGCGCGCAATCCGGCCTCCCTGGAGCTGCTCGGCGACGTGTATTCGACGCTGGAGGACAAGGCCTTGGCGTTGAAGTATTGGGGTCTGGCCTACGAGATCTGGTCCGCGGCCAAGCTGCTCGAGAAGATCGAATGCGTCAAGCGGCCCGACCCCGTCTTCTTCATCTGGGGCAGCCCGTGCGCGCGGGAGCTGAGGGCTTGCCCGGGCTGCGAGCGGATCGGCTCGCGCCTGGAATTCTCCTGCCCGCTCTGCGGCGAGGCGTTTTTCTCCGGCCGCGCGACCTGGATCGCGGTGCGCTTCAACCGGACTTATGAGATGACCGGGGCGGGGGCCGCCGTCGAGACGGGCCTGGCCTTCCTTCCGTTCCTGTTCTTTTGCGAGCCGTGGGCCTACGTCCTCGCCTGGCTGGTCTGGATCGGCGCGCGCCGTCCGGGCGTGGAGGGGGCCGCGTGACGCGGGACCTCGGCTCCGAGCGGCGCCGCGCCTTCCTCCGCGCGGGGCTGATCGTCCTTCTCGTGGCCGCGTGGAGCGTCTACGCCCTGCGCGTGCCCGTCTCGTCGGGGACCTCGGCGTTGAAGGCCGCGCTCGCGAAGACGGTCCCGGCGAAAACGTCCGTGTCGTGGGCGAACGGCGGCGCTCCGCTCGACGCCGCCGCGTTGGAGGCGCTCCGGAAGCGCGCCGAGACGGCGCCGAAGCCCTGAGCTAGGCCGTGACCTTGGTTTTGAGGCGGTCGCGCAGCGCTTCGAGCTGCTTCGTCAGCTCCTTGGGCAGCTTCGCGCCGAACTGGTCGAAGAAGGTCTTCACGCCGCCGAGCTCGGCGCTCCACTCCTCGGGCTTGACCTCGAGAAGCTGGTCGAGCGCGCCGGGCTTGAGCTCCAGCCCGGACAGGTCGAGGGCATCCTTCGTCGGCAGGTAGCCGATCGGCGTCTTGTCGGCCTTGCCAGAGCCTGCGGCTCTGCTTAATATCCACTCGAGCACGCGCAGGTTCTCGCCGTAGCCGGGCCACAGGAACTTGCCGTTCGCGTCCTTGCGGAACCAGTTCACGTGGAAGATTTTCGGCGGCTTGGGGATCTTCGCGCCCATGTCGAGCCAATGGCCGAAGTACTCGCCCATGTTGTAGCCGCAGAAGGGCAGCATCGCCATCGGATCGCGGCGGACCTCGCCGATCGCGCCGGTCTGGGCGGCCGTGCGCTCGGAGGCGACGGTGGCGCCGACGTAGACGCCGTGGTTCCAGTCGAGGGCCTCGAACACGAGTGGCGCGAGCCGCTCGCGGCGGCCGCCGAAGATGACGGCCGCGATCGGAACGCCCTTGGGGTCTTCCCAGTTGGGCGCGATCGACGGGCATTGGCCCGCGGGCGAGGTGAAGCGGCTGTTCGGGTGGGCGCCCAGCAGGGGCTTGCCGTCCTTGTCCTTGAAGTCGGGCTTCCAGGGCTTGCCCTCCCAGTTCGTTCCAGAGGCGGGGGGAGCGCCCTCGCCGTCCTCCCACCAGACGGACAGGTCGTCGCCGAGAAGGACGTTCGTGAAGATCGTGTTCTTCTGGACGGTCTTGATCGCATTGGGGTTGGACTTGGAGTTCGTTCCCACCGCGACGCCGAAAAAGCCGGCCTCGGGGTTACAGGCCCACAGGCGGCCGTCCGGGCCGACGCGCAGCCAGGCGATGTCGTCGCCGACGGTCCAGATCTTGTAGCCCTTGCCCTTGAGCCCTTCCGGCGGGATGAGCATGGCCAAATTCGTCTTGCCGCAGGCGGACGGGAAGGCGGCGACCACGTATTCGGTCTTGCCGCCCTGCTCGATGCCGAGGATGAGCATGTGCTCGGCCATCCAGCCTTCCTTCCGGGCCTGCCACGAGGCGATGCGCAGGGCGAGGCACTTCTTGCCGAGGAGCGCGTTGCCGCCGTAAGCGGAGCCCACCGACCAGATCGTGTTGTCCTCGGGGAAATGAAGGATCATGCGCTTGTTGACGTCGAGATCGGCCTTGGAATGCAGGCATTTCACGAAGTCGCCGTCGGTCCCGAGCTGTTCGAGCACCGCGGTGCCGATGCGGGTCATGATGCGCATGTTGAGGACGACGTAGATCGAGTCGGTGAGCTCGACGCCGATCTTGGAGAACGGAGAGCCGACGGGGCCCATCGAAAAGGGGATGACGTACAAGGTGTGGCCCTTCATCGAGCCTTTCAGGATCTCGCGGGCCTTCTGGTAGCCCTCCTCGGGGGACATCCAGTTGTTGGTCGGGCCGACCGCTTCCTTGTCCTTGGTGCAGATGTAGGTCAGGTGCTCGGTGCGGGCGACGTCGTTGGCCTTGGAGCGGCTGTAGAAGCAGCCGGGGAACTTCTCCGCGTCGAGAGGGATCAGCTGGCCGCGGGCGACCCCGCGCTTTTCGAGGCGTTTCTTCTCTTCCTCGGACCCGTCCACCCAGACGACGGCGTCCGGCGTGCAGATCTGGGCGACTTCATCGACCCAGGCTTTGAGCTTGGCGTGTTTGATGTTGACCATGCCCCATTCTAGCATGGAGGCGGTGAGGCCGAATTGACCTATATCAATCCCAAAATTGACGTTTTTTTGAGGCGGGGGAGCGCCCCGCCGGGTGTACACTGTCCTCATGATCCTGCGAGCGGAATTCGCGCTGGCCGCGGCCCTGCTGGGGGCTTCGGCGGGGTGCGCGTCGGCGGCCAAGACCGCGGCGACCCCCGTCCTGAGCGCCGCGAGCCGCCGGGAGCTGGCCGAGCGCGTCTCCGCGGCGTGGTCTGAGCCCTCGCGCCTGGCCGCCCGCCGGGTCATGGCTCTTTACGGGCCTCCGGACGAGGTCGGCGCGGGCCGCCTGACCTGGCGCGGCAACGGCCCCTGGAAGCGCACCGTCGTCCGAAATCGGCCCCGGTCTTATGCCGGCGACCGAGGCGAGGACCTCGGCGTCCTCGAGCAAACGGTGGACTACGGCCTGACGCCGGAGGAGGCCGTCGGCCTGGCTCCTTTCAGCCGCCGTCTGCGCTTGGATCCGGGACGCATGGAAATGACGAGCCGGTCCGACCGGGAGGAGACCAACTTCCTGCGCCTGAACCTGGCCGACGACGTCCTGCGCGGACGCATGACGGCGTGGGAGGCCAAGGACTCCTTCGAGCGGGTGCTCCGGCTCGAGTCGTCGGGGAAGACCTCGCGCTACCTTCTCGAGCTGAGCTTCGGTCCTAAGACGCCTTGAGGCGGCGCCGCACCAAGGACGCCCGCAGAGCGTCGCGGTCCAGGGGCGAGAGCTCCTTCTGAGCCAGGAGGTCGAGGTGGGCGGGCTGGGTGGACAAAGTGAGCTCGTTGACGATCGACATGTCCGACGGCAGCTTCCAGCCCATCGCCAGGCCCAGCCGCAGGCGCGAGAGGTGATGCTGGCACTCCTCGAAGGACAGCAGGCGCGCGGCGCCGAGCAGGGCCAGGGACCGGTGCAGCTCGTCCTCGAGGCGGATCTTGGCGGGGCCCGCCGACAGGGCCGCGCGGGCCTCGTATTCGCGCGCGCAGATCGCGGTCACGGACTTCTCGAGGGCGGCTAGGATCTCCGCCTCGGTTTGGCCGAACCCCGTCGCGTTGGACAACTGGAAAAAATCGCCGACGACGCGCGTGCCCTCCCCATGCATGCCGCGCGCGATGAGGCCCGCGCGCCCTAGGCCGTCGAGCAGCTTGCCGACGGCGCCGGTCATGCTCAACGCCGGGAGGTGGACGAGGCAGGAGGCGCGAAGGCCCGTCCCCAGGTTGGTCGGGCAGGCGGTCAGATAGCCGAGATCATCCCGGAACGCGAAGTCTAGGACCGAGGAGAGCCGGTCATCGAGCCGGTCCGCGCTCGCGTGCGCGGCGCGCAGCTGCTGGCCCGGCAGGAGCGAGGCCAGGCGGAAATGGTCCTCCTCGTTGACCATGACGACGATCGTCTCGTCGTCGCCGACGACGACGCCGCGCTGGGCGGGATGCGCGGCCAGCAGCGGGCTCGCCAGATGCCTTTCGACCAGGAATTGCCGATCGGTGGCGTCTAAATCGCCCATCTTGAAGAAGGCCGCGTTCTTGATGCCCGCGAGCCGGATCGCGTTGAAGGCGTGGTCGAGCGTCTTCTTGAGCGTGTGCGGGCCGATGTGGCCCGGAAAGGGGCCGCGGAGGTTGCGCGCCAGGCGCACGCGCGTGGACATCACGACCTCGTGAGAGGGCCCCTCGGCCTCGGCCCATTTGGTCTTGAAGCGCAGCATGTTGTGCAGCTGCATGTCAGCGCCGCCCCGGGGTCTTGCCGCGGTGGCGGTGGGCGCCCGCGTGCACGCGGGGCAGGAGATCCTTCACCTGGGCGAGGAAGTGCTCGTAGCAGTTGGGGCAGCCGAAGCGGCCCGTGCTCCGGAACGTCGTAAACGAGATCCGGCAGGTGGGGCAGCGCGTCGCGTGCGCGCGCGTGCGCAGGGCGGCGAGCGCGTCCATCATCGCGTCGAGCGCGGCCGCGGGCTGGACATGCGAGGCGCAGGTGGAGCACAGCGCCGCCTTGGTGACGTGGTTGCCCACGACCGATTGGATCAAGGTCGTCGCTTCGCGGGTCCCGCAGCTCTGGCACACCATCGGTTTAATTATAAGATACTTCACCATGGACGCCGCCCTGTCCGTCGTTTCGCGCTTCATCGATACCGATCCTCAGCAGGCCGCGCTCGCCCTGGAAGCGCTCGCCGCCGAAGAGGCCGCCTCGGTCGTCCGCGGCCTTTCGCCCGAGACGGCCGCCCGCGTGCTCGCGCTGGTGCACCCGCAATCCGAAGCCGCGATCTATGAGTTCCTCATCCCCGAGCCCGCGGCGACCTTGATCGGCCTGGCCGACGCCGACGACGCGGCCGACGCCTTCCGCGCGCTCAAGGACGAGTCGCGCCGCGCCCTGCTCGCCTCGCTCACGCCGGAGCGCCGCCGCGAGCTCGAGGAGCGCCTCTCCTATCCCGACCACAGCGCGGGCCAGATCATGCGCACCGACGTCGTCGCCTTTTCCAAGGACGCCCACGTGCGCGACGTGGTCGCGCGCCTGAAGACGATCACCGCCACCAAGCACCCGCAAAGCTACGCCTACGTCGTCGACGACCACCGCCGCCTGCTCGGCGTGCTCAACATGCGCGACCTCCTGCTCGCCGAGGACGACACGCGCGTCTCGGCCATCATGCGCGCGGACGTGGTCTCCGTGCCCGCGCACATCGATCGCGAGGAGCTGCTCGCCGAGCCGAAGGTGAAGGGCTACCTGTCGATCCCCGTCGTGGACGCGCAGGGCCGCCTGCTCGGCGCCGTGCGCACCTCGGACCTCCTCGAGTCCTCGCAGGAGGAGGCGACCGAGGACCTGCAGCGCCTGTTCGGCGCGAGCGCCGACGAGCGCGCCTTCTCGCCGAGGCTCTTCAAGGTCCGCCAGCGTCTTCCCTGGCTCACCGTCAACCTCGCCACCGCCTTCCTGGCCTCCGCCGTCGTCGCGCAGTTCCAGGACCTGATCGGCAAGATCGCCGTTCTGGCGGTGTTCCTGCCCATCGTCGCCGGCCAGGGCGGCAACGCCGGCGTGCAGTCCCTGTCCGTCGTCCTCCGCGGGCTCGTCATCGGAGAAGTGCGCCTGCGCGACGCGATGCGGCTCACCGTCCTCGAGGTCTCCGTCGGCTTGATCAACGGCTTCGTCATCGGCGTCGTGACCGCCGTCGGCGCCTGGCTCTGGAACGGCAATCCGTGGATGGGCCTCATCCTCGGCCTCGCGATGGTCGTCAACATGATCGGCGCGGGCATGGCGGGCGCCGTCATCCCGCTCGGGATGAAGCGCCTCGGCTTCGACCCGGCGCAGTCCTCGGGCATCTTCCTGACGACCGTCACCGACATCGTCGGCTTCTTCGCCTTCCTCGGGTTCGCGACCCTGTTCCAGTCGCACCTGCTCCCCAAGTGATCCTCCCCGGCCTGCGCCGTCCCGTCGGCACGATCTGGTGCATCGGCCGCAATTACGCCGAGCACGCGAAGGAGCTCGGCAACGGGGTCCCGGACGCCCCGATCGTCTTCCTCAAGCCCGCGTCCTCGCTTCTCCTCGACGGGGGCGTCCTGCGCCTTCCGTCGGACAGCCGCCGCGTGGATCACGAGGTCGAGCTCGTCGTCGCCGCGGGCGCGAGCCTGATGATGGCCGTCGGCGTCGATTTCACCGCGCGCGACCTTCAGGAGGAGGCCAAGAAAAAAGGCCTGCCCTGGACGTCGGCCAAGGGCCGTCCCGGCTTCGCCGCGGTCGGCAATTTCACGCCGCTGATCCTGCCGTCGGAGCTCGAGCTGACCGTGGACGGCCAGTTGCGTCAGCGCGGGAGCACGAAGGACATGCTTTTCTCGGTCGAGAAGCTGATCGACCATCTCGACCGGACCTACGGCCTCAGCGAAGGCGATCTGATTTTCACCGGCACGCCGTCCGGCGTGGCGCCCGTCGGCCCCGGCGCGACAGTCGCGGCGCTGCTGAACGGCGGCGAAAGCCGCCTGAGCCTGACCGTCGCCGCGTAAACGCGGGGCGTCCCGGCGCGCGCCGGCTCTGGGTCCAGGGCCCGTTCGCGTGGGACTTTTGGCTCTTACCCCAGGCTTTCTTGGCGGGCATACTTAATAGGATGACCTCTCTCCGCCTCTTTGTCGGACTGTGGCTGCTTGCCGCCCCCGGGGCGTGGGCGCAGCGCGCGGCGCTGCCCGCGTCGGGCGTCGGCCGTATCGTCATGGCGGCGCCGATCCCGCAGCTGTCCGCGCCGCCGGCTCTGACCCCGGCCGCCTCGCTCGCGCCGGCGCTCGCCGCTCCCGCGTTTTCGCCGGCCCCGTTCCTCGCCGCGCCCGCTCCGCTGAAGCTTGCCGCCGTCGACGCCGCGGTCGTCCAATTCTCCGCGCTCGATCTGAAATCCGCGCCGGCCGCCGAGGCCCGCGGCGCCGCCGACGCATTGATGGCCCGCGCCCTCGGGGCGCGGGACGCCGAAGCGCCGGCCCTGGCCCTCGGCGCCCTGTCGGCGGCTCAGAGCTCCCTTCCTCCGTCCGCGCCCACGCCCGCGCGCGCGCCGGCGAATGCGCCGCGCGTCCATCTCCTGTCGAAGCCGCTGCACGAGACGGTCGAGCTCGGTCCCGTCGCGCGCGTCCTGCACTACGTTCTCGAGACCGCTTTCCAGTTCGTGAAGGCCGCGATCGCCTGGCACGCGACGGGCTCGCCCGCCGCCGGCGCGGCGGTCCTCGCGTTCGACCTGATCAAGATGCCGCCGATGATCACCGCGCAAAGCCTCGCGGACCTGGGAGTGCGCTACTGGTGGCGCAAGCTGTCGACCCTGCGCCGGCTCGCCGACACGCCGGGGGTCACGCGCATCCGGGTGCTGACGACGGGCGAGGCGCGGTTCTCCGGCATACTCGCGCGGCGTCAGGAGAACACGGGCCTCGTGTTCATGGACGCGAAAGGGCCGCTGCCCGCCGAGATACCGGGCTTCGGCGCGCCGATACCGGTCGCCGATCTCGCCGACCGTCGCGTGCGCCTCGTCCTCGTGCACGATGGCGTCTCGGAGCTGAGCTTCTGGACCCCGTCCTTGGCGGAGCTTCTGTCCGGGACGCCGATGCCCGCGGACATCGCCGCGGCCTGGCGCGCGCGCCTCGACGCCGACAAGAAAGACAAGACGCCGCTTCAACGGATCTTCGACTTCAAGAAGGAGAAGGAGCTCCGCGTCGAGGCGCATCTCTCCGACGGCGCGGGCGGCGAGACGTCGCTCGGCACGATCGCGTTCGGCCGCTCGGTCATGCGCCTGGTCGGGCTCAGTCGCTTGGACCGCGTCGGCGCGCTATTCGGACGGGCTCCCGCCGGGCGCGCGATCCCGCTCTCGGACACGACGGTCGAGCGCGGCGGGGAAAAGACGGTGAAGGGCGCGGCGCGGCGCGCGTGGCGCCGGCTGACCGGCGGCTTGATCGTCCGCTAGCGGCAGGTGGACGCGCCGTCGAGGGCGATGGCCTTGCCATCGGGGCCCGCGCCCGACTTCCGGAAGGTCAGCGCGATCGGGTAATGGTCCGACGCGCGCGTGCCCGCCTCGCGCTCGGCCAGCGCGACCTCCACCGAGCTGACCGCGCCCGCGACCACGAGCTCCTCGCTCCTGAAGTCGTCGCTGACGATGAAGTGATCGTAGTTGTTGGACGCGCCCTCGCGGCCGTGGCGCGAGGTCGGCTCGTCGACGAGCGCGGTGAAGCCTTTCCCGAGGCTGTCCTCGATCGACTCCCAGGAGCGGTCGCCGGAGCGCTTGCTCAGCTTCTTGCCCTCGCCCGTCGCCAGGTTGAAGTCGCCGGCGATCACGAAGTCCGGATCGGCGCCGGGCTTGGCCGCCTGCGCGCGCACCCAGGCCATGATCGCCTTGAGCTCCGCGGCGGAGGCCGAGGCGTCGCCCTTCGCGTAGGTCAGGTGCACGCTGAGCACGGTGAAATCGGCGGCGCCGACGGTGACGTGCGCCATGTGCGGCGGATGCATGACGCCCGGGAGATTCAGGTTCCCCGAGCAATCCATGCGTACGCCGGGCCCGAAGTAAAGCGCGTTGTTCATCGCGTCCGAGGTATCCGTAAAGCTCTGCGTCCAGTCGCGGCCGCCGTCGGGGAGCTGGCGCGCGAGCGTCTCCGCGCCCTGGTCGTTGGCGACTTCCTGCGCCGCGAGGATCGCCGGGCCGGCGCCGGCCAGGGCGCGCCCGAGCCCGAGGCGCAGCGCGCTCTTCTTGGCCTTGGAGGCCTTCTTGCCGAGAGTCTGCACGTTCCAGGAGACGAGGCGCCCGAGGTCGCCGCCGCCGACGGGAATCGGGGGAGGCGGCTTGCGGCCGCGGAAGCGGTCCATCAAATTCCGGAAGGTCTCGGTCAGGTCCGCCGTCGAATCAACCGGCGCGGCGCCGACGAATTGGGCGTGGGCGGACAAGGACACGGTGAGGAGAAGAATGGCGAGGGCTCGGAGCATGCCTCCATGCTAGCGCGAGTGGCGGCAGGCCTGCGCGGGACCTAAGGGGAGGGCAGGCCTCGTCATTGGGCCCATTCCCGCGTAGGCCGACTATCCTCATTCGATTGGACCTCGGAAACAGTTCCCTTGGTTGGGGAACCATCCCTGCGGTGGTTCTATGCTTTAAAGCAATCGGGAACGAAATAGATGCATTTATTCGCTTCTTTCGCGGACGATTTTGCTTTTAAGCAAAGAACCACGGGCGAAGCTTCCCGCGCAGCGGCCGAGGGGCGTCTTGCTTGTCCGGGCTAGGCGAGCTCGATGCCGACCGGGCAGTGATCCGAGCCCATGGTCTCGGGCTGGATGAACGCTTTCTTCAGTCGGGGGCGGAGGTTCGCGGAGATGAAGAAGTAGTCGATGCGCCAGCCCACGTTGCGGTCGCGCGCGCGGGACTGCTGGTCCCACCACGAGTAATGCTCGGGGCCCTTCTCGAACTCGCGGAAGGTGTCGATGAAGCCGTCGGCGAGCAGGCGGTCCATCCACTCGCACTCCTGCGG
>JAHFCD010000481.1 GCA_023249695.1 Elusimicrobiota bacterium | reverse complement strand
CCGCCGGCGTCACCTCGAGTACTTCAACACGCACCCGGTCGCGGCGTGGCTGACGGCGGGCATCGTCTGCCGCGAGGAGGCCGCCGCGGCCGCGCTGACCGGCGCCGCGCGCGAGGCCGCGATCACGAAGATCTCGACCCTCAAGGCGAAGTACGGCGCGTCGCTGGCCGGCCTGTACGACTCGTTCTTCTGGGGCGCCCTGCGCCCCGCGAGCGCGCTCGCGGGCGTGCTCGCGGCCCTGGCGGCCGACGGCCTCGGCTCGCCGTGCGCGCTCGGCTGGGCGGCGGCGGCGGCGCTGACCGTCTACAACGTCCCGGCGTTCGCCGCGCGCGTCCTCGGCCTGCGCCGCGGCGTCGCGGACGGCGAGCGCGCGGTGGCGAGCCTCATCCGCCTTCCCGTGCAGTCCTGGATCCTGGGCCTGCGCCGCGCGGCCGGCGCCGGCGCGCTGCTCGCGTTCGCCGTCGCCGCGGGCCTTCTCGGCGGCGCGGACCGCCTGACGGCCGGGCTCACGTTCGCGGCGGGCCTCGTTCTGACCTGGCGCGGCGTCTCGCCGCTCGTCCAGCTCGGCTTCGCCGGCCTCGGCGGCATGGCCGCCTCCGGCGCGGGGCTTCTGCGATGATCGAAAAGGTCATGACGATCCGCAACCGCATGGGCCTTCACGCGCGGCCCGCGGCGATGTTCGTCCAGGAAGCCGGCCGGTTCAAGAGCCAGGTCTTCGTCGTCAAGGACGGCCTGCAGGTCAACGGCAAGAGCGTCATGGGCCTGATGCTGCTCGCCGCCGAGAGCGGCTCCAAGCTCACGATCAAGGCCGACGGCCCCGATGAGGCGAAAGCCATCGAGGCCCTGGAAAAGCTGTTCGAGCGGAAGTTCGACGAGGAAGGGCGATGATCGTCATCAAGGGGATCGCCGCCAGCCCCGGCATCGCGATCGGCCGCGCCTACGTCGTCGAGGACGAGGACATCGTCGTCGAGCGCGTGGAGATCCCGCGCGACAAGATCAAGGAAGAGGTCCGCCGCTTCAAGATCGCGCAGAAGGCGACGCACCGCGACCTCGACGCCGCCGAGATCAAGGTCCTCAAGGTCCTCGGCAAGCACCACGCCAAGCTCATCGACGCCCACCGCCTGATCCTGAAGGACTCTTTGATCACGCAGGACGTCCCCAAGCGCATCCTCGAGGAAGGCGTCAACGCCGAGTTCGCGCTGTCCGAGGCGCTCGAGCAGGTCAACCGCCAGTTCGAGCGCATGGAGGACGAGTTCTTCCGCGAGCGCCGCCACGACCTGTTCGACGTCGGCAAGCGCCTGCTCCTTCACCTGATGAAGCGCCAGAAGCGCTCGCTCGCCGACATCGACGAGGAGTGCATCCTCATCTCCCGCAATTTATTGCCCTCCGACACGCTCGGCCTCAAGGACACGAAGATCATCGGCTTCGCCACCGACCTCGGCGGCAAGACGAGCCACACCGCGATCCTCGCGCAGAGCCTCGAGATCACGGCCGTCGTCGGGCTCTCCGACGTCAGCCGGCGGGTCCGCACCGGGGATACGGTCATCCTCGACGGCGAGCAGGGCCTCGTCATCATCAACCCCGGCCCCGAGACCGTCGCGAAATACGAGAAGGTCCAGCAGCGCTCGGTCGCCGAGGAGCGCGCGCTCGAGTCCCTGAAGGGCCTGCCGACGGTCACGCTCGACGGCCGCGCGTTCAAGCTCGAGGCCAACCTCGACTCCCCCGAGGAGCTCAAATCCGTCGTCGCGCTGCAGGTCGACGGGATCGGCCTGTTCCGCACCGAGTATCTCTTCCTGAACCGCTCCGAGGCGCCGACCGAGGAGGAGCAGGTCAAGGCGTACAGCGGCGTGGTCAAGGCGCTCGAGGACCGGGAGGTCGTCATCCGCACCGCCGACATCGGCGGCGACCGCCTCTCGATGCTCGGCATCGAGGGTCCGAAGAACGAGACGAACCCGTTCATGGGCCTGCGCGGCGTGCGCCTGTTCCTGCGCCACCTCGACCTGTTCAAGACCCAGCTGCGCGCGATCCTGCGGGCCTCGCTCAAGGGCAAGGTCCGCGTGATGATCCCGATGGTCTCCGCCGTCGGCGAGGTCCTCGCCGCGCGGCGCCTGCTCGAGCAGGCCCGCGCCGAGCTCGCCGCCGAAGGCGTGGTGTTCACCGAGGAGCTGGAGCTCGGCATCATGGTCGAGATCCCCTCGACCGCGATCCTGCTCGACGCGTTCCTGCCGCACGTGGATTTCGTCTCGATCGGCACGAACGACCTGATTCAATACACGCTCGCGGTCGACCGTATCAACGAGAACGTGACCCATCTGTACGACCCCTACCACCCGGCCGTCATCCATCTTCTCGCCTCCGTCGTGCGCGCGGCGCACGCGAAGGGCAAGTGGGTCAGCGTGTGCGGAGAGATGACCTCGGACCCGCGGGCGGTGCCCCTGCTCGTCGGCCTCGGCGTCGACGCGATGTCGATCTCCCCGCGCATGTTCCTCCGCGTCAAGCAGACGATCCGCGGGCTCAAGCACGAGTCCATGAAGCGGCTCGTCGCGAAGGCCTTGACCTGCTCCGAGTCCGACGAAG
>JAHFCD010000046.1:8313-9713 GCA_023249695.1 Elusimicrobiota bacterium | reverse complement strand
GCGAGATCGCCAAGCACACCGCGGCGCGCCTCGAGTCGCTCGAGCCGCGCGCGGGATTCGGGGGCGAGAACCCCTTCGTGCGCTATGCCGCGGCCAACGGCGCCCGCGCGCTCAGCGTGGCGACGCGCCAGGCGACCTTCACGGCCTTGTCCGGCGGCATCTCGGCCGGGTTCACGGTCGGCACCCATCTGTGGGACGTCGCGGCCGCCAAGGTCGGCGGCGTCAACATCGGCGGCTATCAGCTCATCGAGCCGGGCCACTCGATGTTCTCCGCCGACTGGGACGGCGCCGGCAAGGCCGCGCTGGCCGGCTTCAAGGGCGGCGCGTGGTGGGCCAACGAGTCCTTCCATCCCGCGCTCGGCTATATCGGCCTGCCCACGACCGTGTTCGGCGGCACGAAGCTGGCCGGGGCCATGGAGGTCATCGGCACGCGCGGCGTCTTCGGCTCGGCGTCGAATCTGATCCGCGGGCAGGCGGCGATCGAGGCCGCGGCGTCGCGCGGCGAGACCGGATTTCTCGAGAAGCTGACGGAGGCCAAGTGGTTCACGGGCAAGCCCGCGCTCGCCTTCGGCCTGAGCATGGCCGACAACGTGGCCAAGTACGCGCTGTTCAGCCAGGTCGCCGGGTTCCTCGGCGAGAAATACGCCTGGTACGTGCAGACCAACGTGCCGATCGCCCTGCCCTTCGTCGGCGTGGTCAACTCTCCCGAGGAGGACGTCGAGCGGCGCATCAAGCGCAGCAACCAGGTCGGCCACGCCTGGCTCGAGTCGCCCGCCTGGCTCTTGATCCCGACGTACGGCGCCCACGGGGCGCGGGACGCCGGCCCGTACATGCAGACGAAGGAGGGCATGCGCCAGTACGACGCGTCCGGCCGCACGAAGGAGTACGCGAACGCTCCCGAGGGCACGGTCCTGAAGCTCGAGGCCATCAATCCCCCCGTGTCCCAGCGCCTCTTCGAAGCGAAGTTTTTCGGCGAGCGCCCGCCCGCCGAATGGACCGTGACGAAGCAGGCGAAGGAAGCGGGCCAGCTGAAGGAGGTCACGCGCCTCGCCAACGAGGGCGGCCTCGTCAACCCGATCGAGCTGATGGCCGTTCGCGAGATGAACAGCGGCGAAACCTTCCGCACCTTGCATGTCACGGAGGAAGTCCAGAAAACCGCCTACGAGGTCGCCACGGACGGGCTCGTCGCGCAGACGAAGAATTCCATGCGGGCCCTGTCCATCGAGCCGGGCAACACCGTCAAGGGCTGGGGCAAGATCACCCCCGAGATCCAGATCGAGATCGCCAAGGCGCTGTACCGCGCCGAGGTCAACCTGGGCCGCAAGCTTCCGTCCGAGCTGAGCGCCAAGGTCCGCGAGGTGCTCAAGGACCACCTGCAGGCGAACCTCCCGATCGGCGAG
>JAHFCD010000046.1:0-8303 GCA_023249695.1 Elusimicrobiota bacterium | reverse complement strand
TGCGCGCGGCGGTGGTGGACCTGCCCATCGAATCTCCGAAGCTCGACGCGGCGCAGAAGGAAGCCATCGAGCTGGTGCTCGCGTGGGAGAACGCTCCGGCCAAGGGCAAGCCGACGTACGCCGAGCTCACGCTGTCGCTCCGTCAGGCCGCGGAGGCGAAGCTCAAGGCCGGCGAGCTGTCGCCCAAGGAGGCCAAGGCCCTCACCGCTCTTTACGACTATATCATCACGGGCGACAAGCGCTTCAACAGCTTCAACAAGACCGAGATCGTCAAGTCCCGCGCCGACGTGGTCTTGAACGCGCTGCGCGTCGAGTACGCGGATCGCCCCGAGATGCTGCGCATGGTCGAGGGCTACCGCAAGGAGATCCGCACGTGGGCCGAGGGCCGTCAAGGCCAGGCCGCGGACGGTCCGGCGGCCGCGAAGGAGGCCAAGCTGTCGGTGCTCGTCGAACGCCTGGAGCGCGAGCTGAAGGCGAAGCTCGCGGCCGCCCCCGGCCAGTTCGGGCCGTCAGAGCGCGCGGCGCTCGAGACCGCGCTGCAGTCGGTCAAGACCTCCGCCTGGGTCGTCCGCGACGCCAAGGGCGGCGCGATCCCGTCCTGGCGCCCGAAGCAGTTCGTGCGCCTGATGCAGTCCTTCCTCGGCGAGGGCAGCCTGACCAAGTCCGTGAAGTCCTCGGCCGACGGCTTCATCGAAGCCCTGCGCGAGGAGCACGCCGGGCGCTCGAAGCTCCTGGGCGCCGTCGACGGCGTCGAATCGGACGTCAACGCCTGGATCAAGTCCCGCGAGGCGGCGAAGCCCGGGGCCGAGCCGAGCATGGCCCCGCTGCTCGAGAAGCTCGAGGCGCGGCTGAAGGATTCGCCCGCCGAACTGACGCCGAAGGAAGGCCAGGCGCTCAGCGGCCTCGTGGACGCGATCTCCCAGCTCGATCGCGAGGGCCTTCACAACGGCATCCTGAGCTCCGGCCGAAAAGGCCGCGACGTCCAGCTCTTCGTGAAGGCCCCGACCAGCCTCGGCAAGACCTTGCTCGCCTACGAAGGGCTGCTGCCCTACCTCGAGGCCGAGGCGGCCGCGAGCAAGCGCAAGGTCATGTTCCTCACCTTCAACACGAAGCTCCAGGCGCAGGCGGAGTTCGACTTCCTCGCGTTCAACAAGCTCGGCTCCGAGGTCAAGTTTGAGACCTACGAAGGCCTCAAGACCATGATCGCCGAGGGCAAGACCAAGGGCCGCAACGTCGTCGAAGATTACCTGATGCTCCAGGACGAGATGGACGCCGCCGGCCAGCAGCCCGCGCTGACGATCGGCATGGTGTCCGGGCGCGTTTCGCGGCTCAACGGACAGACGACCGCGATCAACGACAGCAACGCCGGCGTCGCCTGGGGCATGAGCCGCCTCAACACGATCCGCGTCGAGGCCGCCGAGGTGCAGGCGCAGAGGATCAAGGCCGTGACGGCGGGCCTCTCCGACGCGCACGTCGAGCGCGGCCGACTCGGCGCGATCAAGGTCGCCGCCGACGACGTGATCACGGCGGTCGGCCAGCTGAAGAAGGCCAAGGGCCCCGTCGACGTCGGCCTGGCCGAGAAGGCCATCGAAAGAGGCATGGAAAACCTCAACCGCCTGGTTTCCGGCGGCGGCCTGCCCGCGGCCGAGGCGGAAGCGGCGAACACGATCCTCTCCTCGTTGGTCCGGATGAAGGAGGCTCTGGCCGAGCGGCCCGCGGCCAACCCCGAGGTCCGCGCGCGGCTCGCCTCGGAGATGGAGAACGCGTTCCTGAGCCAGAACCGCCTGATGAACCTGACCGATACGGTCGAGGGGCTCTCGCGGCTGCCCGCCGAAGCGCGAAAGGCGCGCATGGCGCTCGAGGCGAAGATTGAAGGCCTTCAGAAGGCGATGGCGGAGGCCGAGGGCGCCGACGGCGCCCAGGCCGCCCGCCGAGCCGTGCTGCTGAGCGAGCAGATCGAGTTCGCGCGCCTCGAGAAGGCGATGATCGAACGCTTCGACGGCGTGGACGTCTCGGCGCGCCTGATCAGCGTCGACGAGCAGATCTCGGCCATCCGGTCCGGCCAAACGCCGGCGGAGCGCCTGACGGTGAACCCCAAGCTCTCCCGCCTCATGCGCGAATCCATCGAGCTCGAGGGGTCGCCGGCGCCGGAGTCGGCCGCGCGCAAGGCCTCCATCGACGGACGCCTCGACCAGCTGCTCAAGTCCCTTGGCGCGGGCGACGCGGCGGTCGTGAAGGCGTATCGGGCCGAAACGGCGCGGTCCATGGGCTTCGAGAGGGAGATCGGCGAAACCCAAAAGGCGCTCAAGGCCGCGAAAACGGCGAAGGAGCCCGTCGAGGCCCTGGAGACGCGCCTGACCGAGCTCAACGCCGGGCGCGAGACCTCGAAGGGGGAGCTGCGCAAGCTCGAGACGAGCCTGGGCGCCGTCAAATCGACGCCGAAGCTCGACGCGCTGGTTCGCGAGGCGGAGTCGCTCGAGGCCGGCATGACGCCGGAGCGGAAAGCGTCGCATCAAGAGTACCGGGCCTTGCTTGAAGAGGTGCACACGCTCAGCGCCAAGATGGGAGAGGCCGACGCGGGAAGCCGGGCCGGCCTCGAGGCGGAGCGCGCGACGGTCCGCGGACGCCTGCGCTCGCTCGAGCTCGATCTGAGCGCCGCGCCGGCCAAAGGGGACCTCGGCGGCATGCTCCGGCGCATCTCGATTTTGTCCTCAGAGGCGGGCCGCCTCGAGCGCACGGGCGGCTCTAAGGCCGAGATCAAGGCGGCGCGCAAGGAAGAAACGGCGCTGCGCCGCGAGGCGCGGACCGAGATCATCAAGCGCTTCGACGACGTCGGTTCCGAGATCGTCAAGCTGACGCGCGAGGGCACTCCCGGGTGGGACGCTCAGGTCAATCGCCTGCTCGAGCGCCGCCGGGCCCTCCAGGAGGCCTACGCGGGCGACGAGAGCGCGCTGTACGGCGCCTACCGCGAGATGAAGGAGAACGCGCGGCCGATCGGCGAGGATCCGCGCCTGACGGAGAAGCCTTACGAAATTCCGGGCGGCGAGGGACTGGAGCCGGCCGCGGCGATCAAGCGCGCCGAGTTCCTCATCGAGCGCGCCCGCCTGGTCGAGGCCAAGCCCAAGGGCGGAGGCGTGGGGCCGCTCGAGGCGCGGCTCCTGAAGACCCGCGCGGAGATCGAGGGCCTGTCGGCGGCGAAGGACTCCCCGGAATACTTCGCGGCGATGGACCGCATGCGCAACATCGAGCTCGAGCTGCTGCGCGCCGACAGCTTCCACACGGCCGACGCGCTGCTCCGGCGCATCGACGGCGACTCCTTCATCGGCTTCCTTCCCAAGCTTCCGCATTTCCTCTGGCAGGCGCTGACCGGCAGGCTTCCCTCGACGCCGACCGAAAGCATGGGGCTGACGCGGTATCACGCCGTGAAGATGCTGGAGGCCCTCTCGAAGGATCCGTTGATGCCGGCCCATCAGCGCGACAACCTGATGTGGTCGTACCTGGCCTCCATGATCCTTCCGAAGGGCCTGGGCGGCGGGTCTTACGTCCGCGCCGAGATCATCAACATGGTCCAGGGCTTCCACGACAGCGCCGCCGGCGTGCGCGTCGACAACCGCACCGGCAAGTTCAACGTGGTGCACAACGGCCAGTGGTTCGAGTCCATGGACAACGCCTCCCGCCGCTGGTGGGAGCTCGAGTACGGCACGGACCTGACCTTGCCCTACACCCACAACTCGATGAGCACGATCAAGGACGTCACCACGAACAAGAAATCCTACTTCATCTCCCTGTCGGGCACCGCCGGCAACAAGTTCGAGGCCCATCTCAACGCCAACAAGATCTCGATCGTCGGCGAGGGCTCGGCGATGCCCAAGAACGTCCTGCTCGAGATCGTCTCGACCCCCGAGCAGCGGCTGGGGCGCGTCGTCGGCTCCCTCAAGTCGATGTTCGAGTCGACGCAGAACCAGGTCGTCCTGCGCGAAACCGACGTGGTGCCGGCCGAGGCGAAGGCGGGCATCGACGAGTATCTGTCCTCGCGAAGCCTGAAGCTCAATGATCCCCAGGTCATCAAGATCAGCGAGGTCAACGGCGGGATGGCGCAGAAGTGGCTGCAGGGCATCCGGGCGACGCAGAAGAACACGGGCCTGATCGTGCTCAGCGTCTCCGACACGCGCGCCCTGCGCAAGGTGGAGGCCGAGCTCAAAAAAGGCGGCCTCAAGCAGAACGAGATCGCCAAGGTGTTCGCCGACACCGAGTACCTGCGCCTGAACGTGCCCGAGGCCAACGTCCTGCGCCAGATGAACATCGAGGGCCTGAACACCGGCGAGGTGAAGGTCCTGATTCTCGACACGCGCGTCGGCGGCCGCGGCCTCGACCTGAACTTCAAGGGCGAGCGCAACTCGACGGCGTCCGACGCCTTCCGCGGCTACACCAATTTCGAGATGCTCGTCCTCGGCCCCGAGGAGATGTCCGCCGTCCACATGGTTCAAGCCATGGGCCGCATCGACGTCGGCCGCACGCTGAGCCAGGCGCCGCGCAAGTTCTCCCTGCTCATGGACATCGAGACCGCGAAGGTGGAGTCGGTGTTCCGCAGCATGTTCGAGAGCGATCCGTTCTTCCTCGAGATTCGCAAGGACCCGACGTTCCAGGAATTCACCCGGACTCACGGCGGCAAGATCGACTGGCACACCCTCAACGACTACGTCCTGACCCGCGGCCGCGACGGCAGCGGGGAGGGCGAGCTTCTCGTTCAGCGGGCGGACAAGGCCGTGCGCGAGAACCTCGCCCGCCGCAATCTCGAGGTCGAGGAGAACCTGCTGCGCCAGGCCAACGTGCTGACCGACGCGCCCACGACGATGGGCAAGAACCCCGCCCTCGAGCGCATCCGCTAAACAGCTAGAATCTGGGATGACCTCCTGGAACGACGTCGAAGCGCGCCTCGCCAAGCTCGGCGTGCGCCCCGGCGACCTCGAGGAAAGCTTCACGCGCTCCGGCGGCGCCGGCGGCCAGAACGTCAACAAGGTGGAGACGGCGGTTTTATTGGTGCACCGTCCCTCGGGCCTCGCCATACGCTGCTCCGACGAGCGCTCCCAGGGCCAGAACCGCCTGATCGCGCGCGCGCGCCTGGCGGATCGCCTGGAGGGCCTGGTCCGCGATCGCGCCGCCCGTCTGCGTCACGACGCGGAGAAGGCTCGCCGCGCCAAGCGCGGCCGCTCGCGGAATTCGAAGGCCCGCATGCTCGAAAACAAGCGTCATCGCTCCGGCATCAAGAGCGGACGCGGCCGCGTCAAAGGGGACGACTAATGGCTCACGCGCTCGACGCCGTTCGATTTCTGCTCAGCGACACCGATCCCGGCAAGCTGGGGGCGAGCCTCGCCGAGGTCGCGTTCGTCGGCCGCTCGAACTCGGGCAAGAGCACGATGATCAACGCGCTGTGCCGCAAGGATCTCGCGCGCACGTCGAGCACCCCCGGCCGGACGCGCACGATCAACGTCTACGAGGCCGCTCCGCAGCGGCGCATCGTCGACCTGCCCGGCTACGGCTTCGCGACCGGCCCGGCCTCCTCGCGCGAGGGCTGGGGCGCCATGATCGAAGGCTACCTCATGGGATCCAAGACCTTGGCCGCGATCTTCGTGCTCGTGGACGCGAAGCTGGGGCCGACCAAGCTCGATCTGGAGATGCTGCACTGGCTCCAGGCCGAGAGCCTGCCCTGGCGCGTCGTCGCGACGAAGGCGGACCAGGTCAAGCGGAGCGCGGCGCTGAACCGCCGCCGCGAGGTGGCGCAGGTCGTCGGCATGACGCCCGAGGCCATGGCCTGGGTCAGCTCGCAGGAAGGTACCGGTATCAGCGAGCTGCGCAACGAGGTCGCGAAGCTCATCGGCGTCGCCGGACAGAAAAGCTAGACGCGAACCGTCCTCAGGGATGGTCGCCAAGAGAGAGGCTGACATGACCGCGATCCGTCTGACCCCGGTTCTCCTCGTCCTGCTCGCCGTTTCCGCGGCGGCGGCGCCCGCCGTCGACCCGCACCTCTGGCTCGAGGACGTCGAGGGCGCGAAGGCGATCGGCTGGGTCAAGGAGCGCAACGCCGCTTCGCTCGGCGAGCTCCAAGGGGATCCGCGCTACGAGCCCCTGCGCCAGGAGATGCGCGCGATCCTCAACGCCGCCGACCGCATCCCCGCGCCCGCGTGGCGCGGCGGCTTCGTCCATAATTTCTGGCAGGACGCCGAGCACGTGCGCGGATTGTGGCGGCGGGCCACGCTCGCCGAATACCGCAAGAAGGACCCGGCATGGGAGGTTCTCCTCGATATCGACAAGCTCGGCCGCGACGAAGGCGAGTCTTGGGTCTACAAGGGAGCCGATTGCCGCGCCCCGCGGTACGCGCGCTGCCTCGTCAGCCTCTCGCGCGGCGGCAAGGACGCCGTGGTCGTGCGGGAGTTCGACGTCGAGCGCGCGACCTTCGCCGCGGCCGGCTTCGTTTTGCCCGAGGCCAAGCACCGCTTCGCGTGGCTCAACGACGACGCGCTGCTCGTCGGCTCCGACTTCGGCCCGGGCTCTTTGACCAAGTCCGGCTATCCGCGCACGATCCGGCGCTGGGCGCGCGGCACGCCGTTGTCGTCGGCGCCCGTCGTCTTCGAGGCGCTCGAGTCCGACGTGTCGGTCGAGCCCGCGGCCTACGAAAACGAGTCGGGGCGCCTCGTGATCCTCCAGGTCAGCAAGACCTTTTTCGAGACCGAGCAGCATCGCCTGACGGCCGACGGGACGTTCCGCCGCCTCGCGCTGCCGCTCGACTCCGAGATCGAGGACTGGGACGGCCGTCGCGTATACGCGCGCCCGCTCAAGGACTGGGCCGTCGCCGGCGCGACCTACGCGGCGGGGTCCTTGATCTCGATCCCGGACGACGCCTACGATGCGGCGGCGCTCGCCGGCCGAATCGAGTCCGTCTATGTCCCCGACTCGCGCTCCTCGCTCGCCTCCGCGTTCTTCCTTCAGGGGACTTTGCACCTGCTGATCCGCGAGAACGTGGTGACGCGGCTCTATACGGCCAAGCGGGCGGGTTCCGCGTGGACGCGGACCCTCGTCGGCCTTCCCGACAACGGCACGATCGGGATCGCCGCCGCCGACCCGTACCGTCCCGAGCTGTTCGTCAGCTATACCTCGTTCCTCGTGCCGTCGACCTTGTCCTTGATCCCGAAGGCCGGTGCCGAGCCCGAGGCCCTCAAGAGCCTGCCGCCGCGCTTCGACGCCTCGGGCTTTACGGCGACCCAGCTCGAGGCGACGAGCGCCGACGGCACCAAGGTCCCGTATTTCCTCGTGCGGCGCAAGGATGCGCCCGTCGACGGCACGACGCCGACCTTGCTGTACGGCTACGGCGGGTTCCAGGTCGTGTACGGTCCGTTCTATCTCGAGACCGCGGGAAAGGCCTGGCTCGAGCGCGGCGGCGCGTACGCCCTCGCCAACATCCGCGGCGGCGGGGAGTTCGGCCCCGCGTGGCACCAGGCCGCGGTCAAGAAGAACCGCCCGCGCGCGTACGAGGACTTCGAGGGGGTCGCGCAGGACCTGATCGCGCGCAAGCTGACGAGCCCGCGGCGCCTAGGGATCATGGGCGGCAGCAACGGCGGCCTGCTCGTGGGCGCGGCGATGACGCGCCGGCCCGAGCTGTACCGCGCGGTCGTCTGCCAGGTGCCCTTGCTTGACATGATGCGCTACCACAAGCTGCTCGCCGGCCACAGCTGGATGGGCGAGTACGGCGACCCCGAAGGGGAGGAGCGCGAGGCGATCCTGTCGTATTCGCCCTATCAGAATCTCAAGAAGGGCGTCGCCTACCCGCGCGCCTTCTTCGTCACCTCGACCAAGGACGATCGCGTCCACCCCGGCCACGCGCGCAAGATGGTCGCGCGCCTGCGCGAGCTGGGCTCCGATCCCCTGTATTACGAGAACATCGAGGGCGGCCACGGGGGCGCGGCGGACCTCGAGCAGAAGGCCAAGCGCATGTCGCTCGAGTATTCCTACCTGTACCGCAGCCTGATCGACTAAGGTAGAATCACCGAATGAACCACCTGGCCGAGGTCCGCGACCGGCTGCTCGGCGTCGCCGGCTTGCTGCTCGCCTGCATCGTGGCGGGCACGCTCGGCTACCACCTCATCGAGGGCTGGCCTCTGTTCGACGCCCTCTACATGACCGTGATCACCTTGGCGACCGTCGGCTACGGCGAGACGCACCCGCTGTCGGCGCGGGGGCGGCTCTTCACGATGTTCCTGATCATGGGCGGCATCGGGCTCGTGACCTACGGCTTCTCGACTCTCACG
>JAHFCD010000480.1 GCA_023249695.1 Elusimicrobiota bacterium | reverse complement strand
ATGGTGCCGCCGCGATTGCCGGTGTAGCGCTGATGCGTGACGGGCGTGGCGATGTCGCAGAAGGCGATGTGGCGCCTCAGGCCCGGAGCGACGGCGGCCTCGACGCGGTCGAGAAGGATATCGGCGTAGGCCTTCTTGAACGCCTTGTAGGCGTCGCCGCGGCCTAGGCCGGGTTCGGTCTTCCATCGGTCGCCGTAGTCGAGCCGCGCCTGGGCGTAGACCGTCAGCGTCCCCTTGCCGTCGGGAGCCAAGGTGGGATCGCGCAGCGACGGGGCGAGTATGCTGATGCCCGTCTTGCCGGACTCGCCGGAGTTGTGGTGGGCCCGCGCCAAGCCGTCGCGGCTCAGGAAGACCAGCTCCTCGTCGAAGCCCAGCTCTCGCGGCGGCACGTTCAAGGCGATCGACAGGGTGACGGAGGAATCATAGACGTCGGCGTCGCGCACGCGTTCCACCCACTCGCGCCGGACCAGGTCCGGCGGCAGCATCTTCTCGTACAACGTCGTGACGTCGCAGGCCGCGACGACGTATTTGGCGCGCACGGTCGCCTCCGTCAGCCCGTGGCGGCCGCGCCGCAGGCGGACCCCGACGGCTTTTTTCCCTTCGACCAGGACGTGCGACACGCGGCAGCCGTAAGACACCGTCCCGCCCCACCCCCGCAGCAGGCCGCACAGCCATTCCGGAAACGCCTGGCTTCCTCCGGGAGGGGGCAGCTGGAAATCCCCGACGTAGGCCCAGCCGATCGGCGCGAGTATGGAGATCAGGCTCTCCTCGGAGCAAAACACGCGGCGCAGCTTGTCGTTGCCGAAGAATCGGGTCATCCCCTTCTCGGCGGTCTTGCCGAGGTAGGGCAAAAAACGGAGGCCCGTCGGCATCATCCGCAGATGCGCCTGGGCGCGTTCGAGCAAGGTCATCGTCGGGGCGCGGACCAAAGAGGAAAACGAATCGAGCGACGCGCCGACCGTTCGCGCCGCCGCGAAGAACGCCTTGATGCCTTCGGCGTCCCGGGGAAACTCGCGCAGCCATTGGTCGCGTAAATCGTCGGGCCGGTGCGTCAGGAGGTAGTCGAAGCTGTCGCCTTTGTAGCGGCGAATCCGCCGCTGGGGGGCGGTGGTCGGCGCGCCCGGCCCCAGGAGGTCGAAATAACGGCGCACGAAGCCCTTGGGGCCGCACTGGTTGAGCCAATGGATCGCCGTGTCGAAGCGGAATTCACCGCGGCGAAAACCCGCGAGATAGCCGCCGGGCCGCTGCTCCGCCTCCACCACGCAAACCCGCAGCCCCGTCTTGGCGAGCAGCGCGGCGCCGCTCAGGCCGCCGATCCCCGAGCCGATGATCAGGACGTCGCACTCCGTCGGTAAGGCGTCGCCGCTCAAGCGTCCTTCTGCGCAGAAATGAAGCGCATAGGAACGCCGATCTCGTCCTTCAGCAGGCGGAAGCCGTGCCGCGCCAGCCACGGGCCGGGATCCTTGCGGTGCCAGACTCGGACGTAGGGCTCGAAGGCGAACTTCGCCAGAAGCTTGAAATAGAGCGCCCTCGGGCCTCCGACGCGCAGCAGACGGAGAAGGCTCTTCTCCTGCATCTGCACGGGGGACGGCTCGACGATGATCAGCCGCGCGCCCGGAGCCATGACGCGGTGGAGCTCCGCCAAGGCGCGATCGGCGATCGCCCCCGGCAGCTCGTGAAAGAGGAAGCACACGCCGACCGCGTCGAAGCGCCCGTCGGGAAAAGGGGATCGCTCCGCTATTCCCTGAATAAAACGCACGCCCGGGAAACGGCGGGCGCCCTCCTTGAGGAGGTAGGGGCAGGGATCGAGCGCCCAGACATCTGGGATCCCGCTCGCGCGCAGCGCTCCCGCGAGCTGCCCCGCTCCGCAGCCGAGATCCAGCGCGGCCTTCGCTCCCGCCAGCTGCGCGACGATCCGGCGGCGAGCCTTCGCGACCTCGCCGAGCATCGTCACGTCGAACCAGCGCTGATAGCCGTCGGCCACGTCTTTCGAATAGGACCCGTTGGGCATGCGATGAAACTCTTGCAGGAGATAGGCCGGCAGCATGGAGCGGCCGGGCAGCTCGGGCGGCAGCACGACCGGGCGCACGGTGCCGCGCACGGGACGCAGGAAGCGCCAGAGGTCGGACGGCCGGCGGAGGTTGAGATCGTCCACCCAGCTTCCGGGCAGCTCGACGTTCGCCCAATCCTGCGGCGCGGGGTCCATGGTCCGGGTCACGAGTCGCCCCAGCGCTTGAAGATCAGCGAGGTGTTGATGCCGCCGAAGGCGAAATTATTACTCATCACGGTGTCGCAGGAGATCGGCCGGACGGAGCCCTGGATGTAGTCGAGGTCTCCGCAGCGAGGGTCCACGTTGTTGAGGTTGAGGGTGGGAGCGGCCCAGCCCTCGCGCATCATCATGATGGTGATCCACGCCTCGAGCGCGCCGCAGGCGCCGAGGGTGTGGCCCATGTAGCTCTTCAGCGAGCTGAAGGGGACCTTGTTGCCGAAGACCTTCGCGGTCGCCTGGCTTTCCGCGACGTCCCCGCTGTCGGTCGCGGTGCCGTGGGCGTTGACGTAGCCGATCGCCTCCGGAGCCAGGCCC
>JAHFCD010000479.1 GCA_023249695.1 Elusimicrobiota bacterium | reverse complement strand
GTGGTACGCCAGGAGCTGCAGCGGGATGATGTTCACGATCGGCGCCAGGATCTCGGGGACCGGCGGCAGGCGCAGGACGGCCTCGCAGTCCTTGAACTCGCCCACGCCCTCGGTCGCGAGCACGATCACCTGCGCGCCGCGCGCCTTGACCTCCTCGAGGCTCGACAAGGTCTTCTCGAGGATGCGGGACTGGGTCGCGATCACGACGACCGGCATCTCGGTGTCGATCAGCGCGATCGGGCCGTGCTTGAGCTCGCCGGCGGGATAGCCTTCGGCGTGGATGTAGGAGATCTCCTTCAGCTTCAGCGCCGCCTCCAGCGCGATCGGATAATTCACGTGCCGTCCGATAAAAAGGAAATGCTCCTTCTTCGCGAACTTCTTCGCGATCGCGAGCACCTGCTTGTCGAGCTTGATCGCGGCGCGGATCCACCCGGGGACCTTCACGAGGTCGTCGACGAACGCGCGGCCCTCGGCCTCGGTCATCTTGCCGCGGCCGATGGCCGCGTGCAGCGTGATGATGGCCAGCGAGGTCAGCTGGCCGATGAAGGCCTTCGTGGACGCGACGCCGAGCTCGGGGCCGCAGTGCGTGTACAAGGTCCAGTCGGCGGCCCGCGTCAGCGCCGAGCCGACCGTGTTGCAGACGGCCAAGACCTTCGCGCCCCGCTCCTTGGCGATCTTGACCGCGGCCAAGGTATCGGCGGTCTCGCCGGACTGGGAGACCGCGATGATGAGATCCTCGGGGCCGACCGTCGTCTCGCGGTAACGAAACTCCGAGGCGGTTTCGACCCGCGTCGGGACCCCGATGAGGGTCTCGAACCAGTATTGGCCGACGAGGCAGGAGTGGTAGGCGGTGCCGCACGCGATCATCTGGACGGAGCGAATGCTCTTCAAGATGTCGGCGTTCATGCCGCAGTCGCGCTCGAGCACGCCCTTCAGCGGGAAGAGGCGCCCGCGCATCGTGTCCTCGCAGGACATCGGCTGGTCGTGGATCTCCTTGAGCATGAAGTGGCGGTAGCCGGACTTCTCCGCCATCGTGCGGTCCCAGGTGATGTTGATCGGGGTCTTCTCGATCTTCTTGCCCGACAGGTTGAAGAAGGTCGCGCCGTTCTTCTTGAGGACGGCCATCTCTCCGTCCTCGAGGAACACGGCGCGGCGCGTGTAGGCGAGGAAGGCGGGCACGTCGGAGCCGAGGAAGGTCTCTCCGTCGCCGAGGCCGATGATCAGCGGCGAGGCGGTCTTCGCCGCGACGATCACGCCGGGGGCCTTCGACCAGAGCACGGCGACGGCGTAGGCGCCGCGGACGTCGCCGAGCGCGCGCCGCACGGCCTCGAACAGCAGCGGTTCGTTCAGCTCGCCCTTCGGGGCCGACCCGGGCGGCTGTAGAAGGGCGAGCTTTTCGGCGACGAGGTGCGCGAGCACCTCGGTGTCGGTCTCGCTCTCGAACTTCGCGCCGGCGGCGGTCATGCGGTCCTTGAGCTCGAGGTAGTTCTCGATGATGCCGTTGTGGATGACGGCGACGGTGCCGGTCGGATCGGTGTGCGGATGCGAGTTGGCCTCGCTCGGCTTGCCGTGCGTGGCCCAACGGGTGTGGCCGAGGGCCGTGCCGCCGGCGAGCGGGCTCGCCGCGATGACCTTCTCGAGATTCGTCAGCTTGCCCTGGGCGCGGCGGCGCTCGATGACGCCGTCGACGATGGACGCCAGGCCCGAGGAGTCGTAGCCCCGGTACTCGAGGCGCTTGAGGCCCTCCATGAGCAGGGGAACGGCTTGCTTAGGCCCGACGTAGCCGACGATTCCGCACATGAGGGGGGCCTTAGTCGATCGCCCGCCGCATCTCGGACACCGCGGTCTTCAGGCCCACGAACACGGAGCGGGCGACGATCGAGAAGCCGATGTTGAGCGCGGACATGTGCGGGATGCGGGCGACGGGTCCCACGTTGTGGTAGTCGAGGCCGTGGCCGGCGTGGACGACGATGCCCATCTCCCAGGCCATGTACGCGGCGAGCTCGAGGCGCTCGAGCTCGAGCTTCTGCTTGGGCTTGCTGTGCGCCTTCGCGTAGTCGCTCGTGTCGAGCTCGACGATGTCGGCGCCGATGTTGCGCGCGGCGCGGACGGCGGGAGCCTCGGGCGCGACGAAGAGGCTGACCTCGACGCCGGCTTTCTTGAGCTTGGCGATCGTCTTCGCGAGGCTCTTGCCGTTGCGGGCGAGATCCAGGCCGCCTTCGGTGGAGACTTCCCCCGGGCGCTCGGGCACGAGGCACACCGAGGTAGGGCGGGCTTTGAGCACCGCGGAAATCATCTTGGGGTCGTCGCTGACCTCCACGTGCGTCTCGCCCTTGAGACGGCAGAGCTTCAGGATGTCGGCGTCCTGCATGTGGCGGCGGTCGCGGCGGAGATGGCAGACGATGATGTCGGCGCCGGACTGGCGGGCGACCTGCGCGGCCTGCACGGTATCGGGATCGATGTCGAGCCGCGCCTGGCGCAGCGTCGCGACGTGGTCGATGTTCACGCCCAATTTCAGCTTCTGCTCCGTCTTCATCCGCGTTTCTCCTCTCCGGCGCCCGTCTCCGTCAAATAAATCTTGGCGATCCCGT
>JAHFCD010000478.1 GCA_023249695.1 Elusimicrobiota bacterium | reverse complement strand
CCCGCGGCCAGCGCGCCGACGACGCCGGCCGTCTCGTAGGAGATGTGGAGCTTCGCGTTGTACTGCTTGAGCGCGGCCTCGTCCTGGCCGAGGAGCAAGGTCGGTATCGAGTGGCGCGTGGTCTCGATGACGCCGGTTACGCCGCCGATGAGCAGGTAAAGCGGGATCAAGGTCCCCATCGACAGCACGCCCGCGGCGCCGACGCCGATCAAGGCCGCGACGAGGAGGGCCTGGGCGCCGACGGCGCCGGCCAGGACCTTGCGCGCTGAGAAACGGTCGGCGAGGCCGCCCGCCATCGCGGCGAAGACCGCCTGGGAGAGGCCGTAGATCACGACGAGCCCGGCGACCGCGGAGATGCCGCCGAACGCGGTGAGCGCGAGCAGGGGAACGCTGAGCGTGATCGTCTCCATGCCCGACTTCATCACGGCGGTGCCGATCATCATGCGCCGGACGTTCTTCGCGGCCTCGGGATTCGGCGCGCGCGGCGTGGACGGGGGAAGGGCCGGGGGTTCCGTCGCCGAGGGGGCGGCGAGCACGGCCAGGGACTCGCCGCGGCGAACGAGGGCCTCGCCGGTGAGAAGGGAGAAGCTTTGGGCGGCGGCCGAGGGGGCGGCGGAGGCGGGAATGCGGTCGAGGGTGCGGGCGAGGGCGTGGGAGGCCTCGAGGCGCAGCGGCAGCGCTTGCGGGACGGCGACGCCGATCTTCGCCGGGGAAAGGACGGCCGTGAGCGCCGGCTGGATCCCAACGACCGGCGTGGGAACGGAGAGGGTCGGGGTTGGCGTGAACGACAACGGTGACGGCGATAACAACGGCAACGGCGTGGAGAAGCTCGAGGAGAGACCGGCGCCCGTGACGGTTAGGACGGGGTAGGAGATGGCGGCCGGCTTAGCGAAGCGGATTTGCGCGACGGCCTCGGCCGGCAGCGAAGCCGAGGCCAAGAGAAAAACGACGAGCAGTCGAACGGCGCGCACCTTGGTTTAGGCCTTCGCGCTCTTTAGCTTGATGATCCCGTTGATCAGCAAGGCGACCGCGCCGATGGGCCAGAAGATGTTGGGCATGATGAAGAAGTACCCGAGCATCAGTAGGGCGGCGAAGAGGATCGCGAGCGGGCCGGACATGGGCTTGGGGGCCAAAGCGCCGGAGGCGATGTCGGGCTTCTGCGCGCGGAGGGTTTTGCGGGCCTTCCAGGCGAAGTACAGGGCCGCGGGAGCGGCCGCGAGGGCGAGCCAGGGCGCGCCGAGCGCGGTGAACACGAGCGTGAGGGCGAGCAGGCCGTTGAAGAAGCCGTGCGCGGCCATCGAGGCGAGGATGCCTTCCTTGTGATAGACGTAGCTCAGGATCATCGCGTGGACGAAGCGGGTCGCGAAGAGAACGGGGTCCGAGGTCTCATGAAGCGCGACGAAGATCAGCGAGGTGATGATCGCGGGAGCGATGAACGACCCGAGATGGAGCTTGGCCGCGAGCTTGGCGAGGCGGCCCTGCAGGCCGCCGCGGAAAATGGCCTCCTCGGAGACGGGCGCCATCACGGCCGCCCCGACCCAGACGGCGACCGCCTGGACCACGGTCATCGTCGCGGTTCCGGCGGGGCCCTGATAGTTCGGGTGCAGCTGGTAGCCGAGCATCTGCGCGACGGCGACGGTGACCATCGTGATGGCGATCGGGATCACCGCGGCGAGGAAGCCGATGGAGAGCGTGCGCTTGACCGTGGTCGCGGGCGGGGCGTCGTTCGGGCCGCGGAAGGTCTTGACCCAGCGCGGGCCCGAGGCGGGCTCGCGCGCCCCGGACGGATCGAGGCGGGGGGCGTCGGCGGCCGCGTACAGGCCGGACACGGCGAGCGCTTCGGGACGGGCGACCGAGCCTTCGAACAGGCCGTCGAGCGCGGCCTGCGGGGCGGCTTCAGAGCCGGTCTTGGCCGCGGCCGAGAGGGCGTTGGAGCCGGTCTGCAGGACGGCGAGCGCCTGGACGGGAGCGGCGGTCTTCTCGGGCGTGACGGCGGCGGGCCGGAGGGACGCCTGGAGGGCGGAGCGCGCCGCGAGAGCCGCGGGCGCGGCGTTGACGGCGACGGCGGGCGCGGCGAGAACCGGGGCTAAAGCGGCGGAAGGCGCCAAAGTGGGGATCAGGCCGGTCCGAGTCTCCAGAGGCGAAACGCTCGCGGCGGGAAGGACGAAGTTGGCGGCGCCGAGGCCGTTGATCGACGCGCCGGTCGCCCCGATCGCGCCCACGGGAACCACCGCGCGCGCGGCGCCGAGGGTTTGCGCGGCGGCCTGGAACGGGGCGAGGCCGGGGGCGGCGAGGATGAGGGAAAAGGCGAGAAAGGCGGAGAAAAAGCGCGTGATTCGGTTCATGGAACCAGTATAGCGGTCGCGCGCGAAGGGCACCCGGTCCGAGAGGGCGCTAAAGGCCCGGCACTTAGCCTATGAGGAAAGGGGACCTAGGTCCTAGGCCGACTTGCCGTTGGCGCGGGCGGTCGCCATGACCTTGAGGATATCCTCGCCGTAGCGATTGCGCTTGAGGTCGGAGAGGGGACCCAGCGGATCTCCGCCGTTGTCGCGGCAGGCGTGGATCGAGAGCGTGCGCAGGTTCTCGGTCGTCATGA
>JAHFCD010000477.1 GCA_023249695.1 Elusimicrobiota bacterium | reverse complement strand
GGTGAGGCAATGTCATTCCGGCCTGCGCGGCGATCGGCCGCAGGCGGTCCACCTTGGCGAGGTTCTCGTCGGTGAGCCAGTGGCTCATGAAGTAGCCCATCTCCGCGCTCGTCGCGCGCGTGCCCGACGGCGGGGGCGCCCCGCGCTTGTACTTGCCCGTCAGGATGCCCTGCGCGAGCGGCGACCAGACGATCTGACTGATGCCGTTCTTCGCGCACAGCGGGAACACCTCGGCCTCGTGCCGGCGGGCGATGATCGAGTACTGCGGCTGGCTCGAGACGAACTTCGCGACCCCGGGGATCTCGAGCGCGGCGGCGATCTGCGCGGGGCTCCACTCGCTGAAGCCGATCCAGCGCGCCTTGCCCGCCTTCACGATCTCGGTCAGGCCCCGCATCGTTTCCTCGAGCGGGGTGTCCGCGTCGTAGCGGTGGCATTGATACAGGTCCACGAAATCGGTGTTGAGCCGCTTCAACGAAAGGTCGAGCTGCTTGTGGATCTGCGCGCGGGACAGGCCCTTGTCCGTGTCGGTCATCGGGAAGAACAGCTTCGTCGCGAGCACGTAGGAAGAGCGCGGCCGGTCCTTCAGCGCGCGTCCCAGGAATTCCTCGGCGGCGCCGAGCCCGTAGATATTGGAGGTGTCGATGAAGTTGATGCCCGCGTCGAACGCCGCGTTCACGCAGGCGCGCCCGGCCGAGTCGTCCACGCCCGCTCCGAAGGTGAGCCAGGAGCCCAGGGAGATCTCGGAGACCGACAGGTCGCTCGCGCCCAGCTTTCGGTATTTCATTCGGACTTTCTACCAAATACCGGCTCAAGGCCGCGTGCCAGGCGGGTGACGGCCCGCATCCGCGAAGACTTGGCCGCCTCGAGCACGCCGCGGGCGTCGGACGGGGGGGCGCCTTCCTGCGCGGCGCGGTGGGCCTGACGCAGAGCGACCAAGGAGGGATAGGCGAGCGTGACCTCGTCGCCGGCTTCTCCCGAGCCGGCGGAGGCGCGCGAGCAGTCGGCGAGGCTCAGGCACGGCGACTCGGCGGCGACGGCGCGGAAAAAATCCCAATCGCTCGCGGTGCGCAGATTCTTGCCGAGCAGATAGACGATCGTGCCCCGCTCGTTGCGACGCTCGCGCGGAAGCGCGAGGTAGGCCTCCCGAAACAGCCCCTTCGCCTCCGGCGACAGGTCCAGGAAGTCGCGGTCCAGGCGCGGATCGTTGTCGTTGCGCGACCGGAGGATGTCCTCGAGGATCGCGAGCTTGGCCCCGGCCTCCGCGGAAGGCGCCCGCCGGAGGACGGCTCCGGCGAGCGCGGCGAGAAGCGCCGCGCCCGCCAGCCACGGGGCGAGCCTCACTTCTTGAAGTCTTCCTGCATCTCCCGCTTGGCGTCCGCGTCGATGATGCGGCCCATCTGGTCGTCGGCGTAGAGGCCGGCGTCCATCTTCACCTTATCGGTGCAGTTCAAGCAATACTTGGCGATGTTCTTGAGCATGATCGTCGAGGACCCGTACGAGCCGAGCGGCGTCTCGTCGCAGGCGGGCTCGCCCGCGAGCATCGCGCCGGTCCAGATGCTCTTCATGTCCTTGCCGTTCGCGTCGCGAAACGGGGTCGGGCACGTCGCGTGCGACCAGTTCCCGTTCTGCGTCTCCGTGTGGCGGGACTCGTGGAACACGACCATCATGCGCGAGACCTGGGGGTGGCTGAAGCGGATGAAGTTCTGCGTCAGCCACATCTTCGAGGGGTCGCGGAACGGGATCACGCAGGCGACCGCGTTGCCGCCGCCGCAGCTGTTCATCCCGATCGCGGAGACGCGCGTCTCGAAGAACTTCGTGTAGTCGGCGCCGTTCACCTTGCCGAAGATCTTCCGGTGCAGCGCCGTGGCGGTCTCCCCGGCGATGCCCTTGATGAAGGCCAGGTCCGCGGCCATCTGCTTCTGGATGTCGGCGGGGACGTCCTTGTCGAACGTGAACCCCGGCTTGCGCGGCCCCTTGACGGCGAAGCCGAACTTCTTCTTCGCGGCGGCGGCCTCCTCCTTGGAGAAGTAGTACAGGTCGGCGCCGGATTGGCGTCCGCCCGCGGCGGCTTCTTGGAGAGCCTCGAGATTCGGCTTTGGAACCTCGACTCCGGCGGAGCCGGCGCCGTCGAACGGGCTGGCGGCGCGGGACGACGCGGCGGCGAGGATGAAACCCAGGGCGAAAGCGGCTCGAACCATGAACGTTCTCCGTGAACTCGCCGCGACCCCTCGCGGCGTCCTGCTCAACGGGTTCATTATGGCCTATACGACCCATGCCGCGCCTGGGCCTAAAGACCTACTTGAGGCGTTCGAGGGCCATGACGGCGCTGAAGCGCACGTCCTCGTTTTTGTCGCGCAGGGCGCGGCGGAGGTCCTTGACGACGCCGTCGACCGAGCCGCCGACGCCGCCGAGCGCGAGCACGGCGCTGGCGCGCACGCGGCGGTCGCGGTCCTTCAGCGCCCGGCGCAGGGCCGACACCGCCGGCAGGGCCGCCTTGCCCCGCTTGCCGAGCTCGTCGGCGGCGCGCGCGCGGGCGCGGGGCTCGACGGAGGACAGGCGCCGGATGAGCTCGGGAATCGGGTCGTTTTCGGGCTTGC
>JAHFCD010000045.1:5536-9775 GCA_023249695.1 Elusimicrobiota bacterium | reverse complement strand
TCGAGGCCGGCCGCAAGGAGGCCCGGCGCCGCGGCGCGCGCCCCGAGACGGTCGCCGCCGCCGTGCGCCACGCGCTCGCCGGCACCGGCCTCAAGCTCCAATACGCCGCCCCCCTGGACGGGCGCCTGCTCGCCGCCGCTTATCTGGGGCGGACACGATTGATTGACAACCTCCCGCTCTAAAGTTACGATAACCACTCATGACGCAGAAAGCCCACGGCCACGACAAGACGGCGTCCGCGAAGCCTTCCTATAAGAGGCAGCAGTACTGGGTCGACGCGCCCCTCCAGCTCCAGATGGTGGGCTTCGTCGTTCTCCTGATTTCGGCGAGCCTGCTGCTGACCACGTTCAGCGTGTTCCGCGGCGTGCAGGAATCCTCGATCTCCTCCCGCCAGATCTTCCATTCCCTCGAGTGGATCAAGGGCGCCCTGCGCGCGCCGCTGCTGCTCGCGTCCGCGATCTCGCTGCTCGCCGGCGGCCTCGTCACCTTGTTCTGGTCGCACCGCTTCGCGGGCCCGCTGCGGGTGCTCTCCGCCGGCATCGCCCGCGTGCGCCACGGCAATCTCGCCGTGCCCGTGCGCGTGCGCACGACCGACGCGCACCAGGAGCTGGCCCGGGAGTTCCAGCTCATGCAGGACGAGCTGCGCAAGATGATCGCGCAGGACCGCGGCCACCTCGCCGAGGCCGTCGCCTTGCTCGAAATGGCCGAGAAGCAAAAGCCGTCGGAAGACATATCCAAGGCCCTCGATCACCTGCGCCAGGCCTGCGCGAGGTATCACATATAATGAGATCAACCTTCCTCGCGATCCTGCTCGTTTCCCCCGCCTTCCCCGCCCTCGCCGCCGACGCGCCTTCGGCTCCCAAAAGCGCCCCCCTCTCTCTCCTGAACGAATCCTTCGGCGAGCCCGGCGTCGAAACGTTGGCCGCTCGCGGCGTCATCGTCCTCCAGGGCAAGCCCGGCGCCCGCCGTCTGGCCGCCGTCCACTGGAAGGCGCTCGACGCGCTCGCGCGCGCGGCGTCCTCGTGCCTCACGCTCGCCTCGGCCGCCGATTCCCTCGGCCATGAGCCGGCGCCGACCGCGCCCTCGCTGGATCTGTCCGCCTGCCGCGCCCTGCCGACTGACGGGATGATGACGCCCTCCCTCCATGCGCTCGCCTCCGCCCTCCAGGCCGGCCACGAGGAGCGCTGGGCGTTGAGCCTCGCGAGCGCGTCCCCCTCGGGCGCGCCGGGCCGCCCCAATCTCTTCGACACCGCGTGGGGCAAGGAATTGATGGAGCGCAGCCACGCCGACGCGCTGGAAAATCCGGCCGCCTTGGCCAAGCAGGTGTTCGACAGCCTGCTCGCGGGCCCGCGGCCGGACAAGGACGCCGCCGCGCTGTTCGCCGCCGAAGCCTCCGCCCGGGGCGCCGCCTCGCCCGAGACCCTCATCGCCTACGACAGCGCCCACGGGACCCTGTCCGAGGAGCTGCGCGCCCAGCTGCGGCGCACGCTCTCCAACGAGCGCCGGCGCTGGGCCGCCGCCAAGGCGAGCGCCGCCGCCGCCGCCCTCCTCGGCAGCGCCTCCGTCAAACGCGAGCTCGAGGATCTGCGCAACGCGGCCAAGTCTTTGTCCTCCCGTCCCAATCTGCCCGCCGCTCTCGAGGCCGCCGCGAGCCGAGAGGACTCCGACGACGCCGGCGCGAAGCTGAAATCGGCCGGCCTCCACCTGCAGGAGCCGACCCGCCTCGGCCAGCACGAGCTCGGCGATGACGCGACCGTCTCCGGCGCCTACTGGGTCGACGGCCTCAAGGAAAACGAATCGGTCGAAGTGGAGGAGACGGTCATCCTCGAGACCGAACGAGGCTTTCTCTCCGGGGAAGCCCACGCGTACAAGCGCCGCAACGGCGGCCCCTACCCGTTCGCGCGCACCATCAAGATCACGGAAACCCGGCCCTTCGCCGTCCGCTCCTTGATCTCGGCCGCCGGCGCGGCTCCGGCCGGAGAGCGCGTCGAGGTGCCTCTTGCCCGCGACGCCGAGCTCGCGCTCCTCAAGGAGTCCGAGGCCGCGAGCCTGCGCGCCGCCTGCCACCTGAAGGACGCCGAAGCCGCCTACCTCGCGCTCGAGGCCTTGGTCGCCGAGCCCGCCAAGATCAAGCCGCAGTACAAGGACATCGCCGAACGCGCGCGCAAGGCGAAAGTCGCCTTGAAGACCGAGTCCGAGACCTTGATGAAGCTCGATGAAGCCCTCGGCTCGGCCCGGGCCGACTCCGCTCCCCAGCTGTGCAAATACGAGACCAAGCGCGTCGACGAGGCTCTCAAGCTCGCGAAGCTCCTGCCCCCGGGCTGCGACAGCGCCCTGCCCGAGCTGCACGCGCTGCGCGCGACGATCACGCGGCGCGGCATCGATCAGAAATGGTTCCTGAAGGCCTCCTCCGAGGCGCGCGCCAAGCGCAAATCCTGCGACCTCGACACGGCCCGCGCGCGCTGGTCCGAGGCGCTGGCTTCCCTCGACGCCGATCCGGGCGCGCGCTGCGGCCAGGTCGCCGACGAGGAATCCCGCGTGAAGACCGAATTCGCCGAGCTCACCCGCAAGATCGCGTGGCGCGAGGAGCTCGGCAAATCCCTCGCCAAGGCCGAAGCGGAGACCGCGCCGGCCCGCCGCCTCGACCTCCTGCGGCCCGTGAATTCCCGGCTCGGCGCCCTGAATACGGACTGCTTCACCGCCGAAGCCCGCCGCGCGACCGCGCTGTCCGACGCGGCGGCGAAGGCCTTGACGGCTCCGCCCGACGGCGATCTGACGCGCCGGCTCCCCGCCGAAAACGCCCTCACGCCCATCATCCTCGATGTCCGCGCCGAGCGCGCGCGGCGCCTCGAGGCGGCCACCGCCGCCGAACGCGCCGCCTCGGAGCCCGCGGAAACCGTCGCCGCGGACGTCCCGAAGACCTCGACCCCCGCGGCCGTCCCGGTCAAATCTTCCGCGAAGAAGCCCGCGAAGCGTCCCACGCGCAAGACGAAGGAGGCCGCCTCCAAATGAACCGAACGCTCGCCCTCGTCTTGATCGTCTCCTGCGCGCTCCCGTCGAGCGCCGCGAGCGTGAAATCCGCGCGCCCGGCCGCCAAGAAGCGCGCCCGCCCCGCCGCCGCGCCCTCGGCGCCCAAAGCCGCGCCCAAGGCCGCGTCGAAGACGACGCCCAAGGCCGCCGTCTCGGCCGCCCCGACGTCATCCGCCGACGCCGGCGAGGGGCTCGTGGAAATCGCGCTATTCGGGCTCGGCGCGTCGCTGACCGCCCAGGACGGAGCCCTCACCGTCGCCTCCGTGCGGCCCGGCTCGCGCGCCGACCTCGCCGGCCTCAAAGCGGGAGATCAGCTCCTGCGCGTGGACGGCGTCGTCTCGTCGCGCGCCGCGGTCGCGGCTAAGCTGCGCGCCTGGACTCCCGGCACGCGCCTGCCCCTGATCGTCCGGCGCGGCCTCGAGATCCGCTCCCTGGAAACCGCGCCCGTTCCGCCCGCCCGCGACTATGCCCGAGGCGACCGCGATCTCTCCGAGCACGAGCAAGCCCTCGCCGCCGAGCGCTCGTCCCAGGCCGTCTCCGATGCCCGCGCCGTCGTCAAAGCCGTCGGCCCGCTGACCGTCCCGGTGCGCGCCGACCAAGGGCTGTGGACGCGCTTTCCGAAGGGCCTGCCCGCCGGACTCAAGAAAGGGGACGAGATCACCGTCGAGGCCGCGACCGGCCTGACGGTGGACACGTCTCTCGACTTTCTGGCCGTGCCTCCCGGCTCGAAGCTGCGCGCGCGCGTCCTCGACGCCGTGGACAACGGCGAGACGCGCGTCGTGCGCCTAGCCTTCTACGCGCTCGACCTCTTCGGCGGCGGCACCTACACGACGCTCGGCTTCGCGACCGCCGTGTCCGGCGATCAGCGCATGGCTCGCGTCGCCTCGGGCGGCTCGCTCGTCGCGGCCTCTCCGCTGCCCGACGCCAAGCGCCGCGCGGCCGAGCCGGTCCTCGACGCGGACGCACGCTTGCGCGTGCGTCTTTTAGAACCTCTCGTCGTGGACGAGCCGCCGTCGTACTGGCGCTCCGGCCCCGGCCTGTGGGTTCGGACCGTCGAGGACGGCGGACGCCGCCTCTTCGAGATCACCCACGCGATCGCCGGCCGCTCGGCCGAGACCGCGGGCCTGAAGGTCGGCGACCGCCTCGACGCGATCGGCGGACGCACGACGGAGAAGATGGACTTCGCCGAGGCCATCGACCGCCTCTACG
>JAHFCD010000045.1:4416-5526 GCA_023249695.1 Elusimicrobiota bacterium | reverse complement strand
CGTCGCCCGCGCGGGCAAATCGCAGACCCTCAAGCTCAAGCGGGGCGTGCGCTGGTCCGCCGGCAAGTCGTCGGCGCTGCCGCTCGCCTTCAACGCCCAGTAGCGCCGGCCCCAGCCCGCGCCCGCCGTCCCCGCCCCGCCCGTCATCTTCCCGTCAATTTATCTAGATCCCATCGCAATCGACCCGGCGCCGCGCATGTTTTATCTTACGCCGGAGCAACGGCCCGCAATGCGGGCCGGAAACAATTGCAGGGAGGACTTATGACTGAAGTCATCAACAAGAAGGTGGTCGTGATCGAATATCCGCGCCCGAATGAGGCGATCACGTCGGACACCTACACCTTCCGGGTCGCCGCGATGCCCGGCGTCAAGAAGGTCGAGATTTCCACCGACGGCTCCGCCTGGGAGCCCTGCCGGCTGTCGGGAGATTCGTGGTGGTACGACTGGTCCGGCTACGAAGCGGGCGAGCATGAGCTGGCCGCCCGCGTGCAGCTGGCGAACGGTCAGTTTCACACGACCGAGCCCCGCTGCGTTTCGGTCGAGCTCGAGCACGGCGAACTCGCGCCGAAGGGCGGAGAGCGCCGGCCGCAATCGCGCCGCCAGGCGGGCCAGGCCGCGGGACGGCCGGACCTGCAGAAGCGCATGGCGAACAAGTTCGTCGTCGTCGTGCCCAACCAGCCGGCCGTACTGAGCCAGCTGACGCAGCTGTTCGCCCAGGCGGACGTCAACATCGACAGCCTTCTCATGGAGACCAACGGGAACGTCGCGTCCTTCCGCTTCCTGCTTGAAAAGGAAAACGGCCTGCGCCGGACCCTGGAGAAGGAAGGCTTCCACATCGCCGACGACAAGGCCTTCCGCATGGACCTTCCCAATCGCCCCGGAGAGCTCGACCTCTTGACCCGGAAGCTGGCGGAGCAGCGGATCGCCATCCGCTACCTGTACGGCACGTCGCACGGCCCGACGACGAAGGTCGTCTTCGCGGTCGATCGCCCGGAGGACGCCGCGGTCATCGTCAAGGAGCTCGACCAGCGCGCCGCCCTCCAGGAAGCCTAGCCGCCGCGTCAGACATCGTAAAAGGGGGCGCGTTCCCGACGGGAACGCGCCCTTTTC
>JAHFCD010000045.1:0-4406 GCA_023249695.1 Elusimicrobiota bacterium | reverse complement strand
TTTCGCCGTTTAGACGCCGAGCGCCGCCTGATGGCGGGCGTTTGCCAGATTCCGTTCCACCTGGGGCCAATCCACGCAGCTGAAAAACCCCTCCACGTAAGCCGGACGCCCCTCCACGCCCGCATCCACCATGTATGCGTGCTCCCACGCGTCCAGGACCAGGATCGGGATGAAGCCCGCCGGATGGCCGACCTCATGCAGCCCGATCCAGTGGTTCGTCAGCGCCTGGGCGTGCGGGTCGAAATAGAGGATCGCCCAGCCCACGCCTCGCATCTTTCCGATGGCGGCGAATTCCTGCCGCCAGCTCTCGAATCCTCCGAAGAATCTCTTCATCAGCTTGATCAGCTCGGAATCGTCGCCCGGCCGCTTCTGGCCGGCCTTGAGGACGCCGAAATAATGCTCATGAAGGATCATGCCGTCGTACTCGAACCCGAGACGGCGCTTGAGCTCCGCGAACTCCGGCCCGAAGCTCTTCTTCTCGCACAGCGCGGCGAGCTTCTCGTTCAAAACATTGACGTTCTTGACGTAGCCCTCGTACAACGACCAATGCTGGGCGATCTGCTCCGCGCTCATCGCTGGAAGCGCCTTCGGGCGCAGCGCGAGGCGCACCTGATATTTGTGGTTCATGGAAACCTCCCTGGACTCAGCCCTGTCGCGCACGAGGATACCAGCAAACCCGCCCGGCGCCTAGAGCGGGAGCGTCATAGTCCGTCGGCTTATTTTTGACGCCGCGCCGCGGCTACGGTCAGCGTCCGGCTTCGAGCTTCGAGAGAAGCTTCTTCGCGTCGGCGAGGTTCTCGGGGTACTCGGCGGGATCGGCCGGCTCCTTGATCGCCTCGACCGCCCGGAGCGTCCGGATCGCGTCCTCCTTGCGGTCGAAGTGCAGGTAGGCCTCGGCTAAAGGCTGATAGTTCGCGGAGTGCGCCGGCGAGAGCTTCACCGCCAGCTCGAACTCGGACAGCGCCTTCTTCTTGTCGCCGCCCGCGAGGCCCGGCACCTGCCAAAGAATCTCGGCGAGGACGTGGTGCGCGCCGCCGTGAAGGGGATCGAGCTTGAGCGTCTCGGCCATCTCCTTCTTGATCGTGCCGAGCGTGAACAAGGCCTTCATCATGCCCTTGGTCTCGGCCCAGCGGCCGAGCCCGACGCCGAGCCAGAAGTGCGCTTCCGCCGTGCGCGAGGACAGCGCGACCGATCGTTCGCAATCCCTCTTGGCGGATTCATACTCCGCCATCCTTTCCGCCTTCGTCTTGAATGATTCGCCCCGCCGAACCTTCCCGCGGCAAAGACGCCACAGATAATCGGCTTTCCACGAGTCGCCTTCGCCGATGACCTCGCTCTTCAGAATCCCTTCGAGAGCGTCGATGTTTTCCTGGAGATTGCCCCCCACGTGACGCTGGAAATACTGGACGTCGAACGACTCCGGCGGGGCGAGCTTGTTCGCGCGGGCCGGGACGCTCAATGCCGCCATGACCGCGAGGCCCGACACCGCCATCGCGGCGGCCTTGCGCGCCCATATGGCGGCGCGGCGGATCGAGTCGTTCGTGGACTTGGCTCCGGCGTCGGAGAAGGAGACGATTTTTCTGAACGGCAGGACGGACCGTTCCACCTGACCGGCGATCGCGACGCACGGCACGCCCGCCCTCTTGGCGGCCCGGGCCAGGGCGACCGGCGCCTTGCCGTACAGGCTCGTCGCGTCGAGCCGCCCCTCGGCCGTCAGGGCCAGGTCGCAGGTCTTCAACGCCTTCAGCGCGCCCGTCTTTTTCAAAATCCAATCGGCGCCGGGGACGATCGAAGCGTTCGCGAACGCGAGCAGGCCGGCGCCCAGGCCTCCCGCCGCGCCCGCGCCGGGAACCCGGGCCACCCGCGCCCCGGTATCGCGGGCGAGGACCGCGGCCCAATGCGTCAGCGCGCGCTCGATGACCTTGACCTCGGCCTTCGACGCCCCCTTCTGCGGGCCGAACACGGCGGCCGAGCCCTTGGGCCCGAGCAGGGGATTGGTCACGTCCGAAAGCGCGATCATGCGCACGCCGGCAAGAAGGCGCCGCGAGACCGCCGTCTCGACGCGGGCGAGGCGTAAAAGCGCCTCGGCGCCGTCGGGCAGCTCACGGCCTTCGGCGTCCAGGAGCCGGGCGCCGAGAGCCCGCGCCATGCCCGCGCCGCCGTCGCTCGAGGCCGTGCCGCCCATCCCGACGATGATCGTGCGCGCCCCGCGCCGCACCGCGTCACGGATCAGGTCGCCGGTTCCGCGCGAGGTGGCGGCCAAGGGCCGGCGCTTCGCCGGCGGCACGAGGGCCAGCCCCGAGGCCCGCGCCATCTCGATGACGGCCAGGTTCTTCCCGGCGATCCACAGGTAGGCCGCGCGGCGGCGCTCGCCGCGCGGGCCGCGCACCGAGGCGGAGACGACGGCTCCGCCCAGCGTCGCGCGCAAGGCGTCGATCAGGCCGTCGCCGCCGTCGGCGATGGGAATCGAGACGATCTTGGCTCCCTTAAAAACGGCGAGGACGCCGCGGGCCATGGCCCGTGCGGCGTCCACGCACGACAAGCTCCCTTTAAAGGCGTTGGGAGCAACCAGAATGCGCATCCGTTTATGGAAGAAAAATACCGTGACCGGAGGTCACGGATACATTCCGCGGATCGTCGCGGCCTTCCCGAGGCGGCGCAGGCCGACCATGAAGGCGCCCATGCGCATGTCCACCTTTTCCTTCTTGGACATCTCGTAGACCTCGGTGAACGCGCCGACGATGATCTCCTGCAGGCGGGCGTTGATGTCCTTCTCGCTCCAGAAGTAGGCCTGCATGTCCTGCACCCACTCGAAGTAGGAGACGGTGACGCCGCCGGCGTTGGCCAGGATGTCCGGGACGACGATGACGCCGTTCTTGTGAAGGATCGCGTCCGCCTCGTTCGTCGTCGGGCCGTTGGCGCCCTCGATCACGTACTTGGCCTTGATCCGGTCCGCGTTCGCCTTCGTGATCGTGCTCTCCATCGCCGCGGGGATGAGGATGTCGCAGGGCAGCTCGAGGAACTTGTCGATCGCGATGTGCTCGGCCTTCGGATAGTCGGCGATCGAGTCGTGCGTCTTGCGGTACTCCATGATGTCGTGGAGATCGAGCCCCTTCGGGTCGTACAGGCCGCCGCCGACGTCGGAGATCCCGACGACCTTGGTGCCGTGCTCGACGAAGATGTTCGCGGCGTTGGAGCCGACGTTGCCGAAGCCCTGGACGACCACCGTCGCCTTGCGCAGGTCGAAGCCCTCGCGGGTGGCCAGCTCGCGCGTCACGTAGAACACGCCGCGGCCGGTCGCTTCCTTGCGGCCGAGCGAGCCGCCGATCTCGATCGGCTTGCCCGTGACGACGCCCGGGCAGGAGTAGCCGATCGTCATCGAGTAGGTGTCCATGATCCAGGCCATCACCTCCTCGTTCGTATTCACATCGGGAGCGGGGATGTCCTTGTCGGGGCCGATGATGATGGAGATCTCGGCGGTGTAGCGCCGCGTCATGCGCTCGAGCTCGCCGCGGGACATCTTCTTCGGATCGCAGATGATGCCGCCCTTCGCGCCGCCGTAGGGAAGGTTCACGACCGCGCACTTCATCGTCATCCAGAAGGAGAGCGCCTTGACCTCGTCGAGGGACACCGACGGGTGGTAGCGGATGCCGCCCTTGGCCGGGCCGCGATCCATGTTGTGCTGGATGCGGTAGCCTTCGAAGACCTTGACGGTGCCGTCGTCCATTTTCACCGGAACCGAGACGGTCAAAATGCGCTTGCAGTGGCGCAGGCGCTCGAGCGCGAAAGGCTCGAGCTTCATCGCCTTGCCGGCGCGATCGAGCTGCTCCATGGCCTGCTGCCAGGGATTGGCCTCGTGCGCCTCGGCGCGTTCGAGGGGTTTCACGACGGGGTTCGGCTTAGAAGGGAGTTTGGTGTCCATGCGCCGATTCTACCTAAAAATACAAGTTGGTGTCAGGCCTAACGGTCATGACCCTTAGGCCCGGCGCCATTCGACGGTGTCGGCGTCAAATGATAGAATCGGCCCGTGAATTGGCGGAGCAAATGGACCTTCTGGGCGACGGTCGCGGCGGTGCTGGCCCTGATCAGCGTGCCCTCCATCGAGTGGGTGTCCACGCTCAACGAGTACCGCCGGTTCCTGTCGGGCTGGGAGCCCGCCCCGCTGAAGGCCACCGGCACGAGCTACACGCCCCATGGCGGCGGCCGCGCCGAGGCGGCCCTGACCTCGGTCGAATTCAGGCACAAGGCCCCGAAGGCCAAGTCGGTGGAGCTCGTCGGCGATTTCAACGCCTGGAAGCCGGGGCTGCTCAAGATGACCCGCGGCGGCGACGGCGTGTGGACCGTCTCGGTCCCGGTGCTGGAAGGGCGGCATAAGTACCTCTTCCTCGTGGACGGCGAGCCCAAGG
>JAHFCD010000044.1 GCA_023249695.1 Elusimicrobiota bacterium | reverse complement strand
CTTTCCGCTTTTGACGATGCCGCAGTGGCCGTGGTCGGTGTACTCACAGAAGCACAGGTCGGCGATCAGCAGGAGATTCGGATATTGATCCTTGATCGCGCGCGCGGCCTTCTGCACGATGCCGTTGTCGGAGTAGGCGCCGGAGGCCTTCGCGTCTTTCTTGTCGGGTATGCCGAAGAGGATCAGACCCGGTATGCCGGCGTTCACCGCGACGCCGGCGGCCTTGACCGCCGTGTCCACGGAATACTGGAAGTGGCCGGGCATCGATGAGATCGGCCGCTTCTCTCCCTTGCCGGGGCGGATGAACAAGGGAAGGATGAAATCCTTGGCGGACAGGTCGGTTTCGCGTATTAACGCGCGCAGCGCGGGGCTCGAACGCAGGCGGCGGGGGCGCGTCGTCGGGAAGGCCATAAGCGAGATTTTACATCATCGCGCGATCGTCGCGAACGCGCGCCGGGCGTGGTCGCCGTCCATGAACTTCGTCCAGACGCCCCCGGTTCGGGCGTTCTCGATCGCCAGCAGGATGGCCCCCTGATCGATGCCGACGGCGTCCGGCGAGCGCCACAGGCCCTCGACGTTGAAGCGCTCCCGCCAGCGCGGGTCGGCGTTGAAGGCGTCGGCGAAGCCGTAGCGTCCCCAGATGCGGTCGCCGTACTCCTCCTTCATGTAGCGCAGGGCCGCGACCGACAGCTCGGGAGTGAAGGCCATCGACCCGCCCGCCGCCGTCGGCGCGATGGTCCCGTCGTGTTCATGGCCGCCCGGATAGGCGCCGTAGGCGCGATAGCCGTCGGGGCCGTCGCAGGCGGTGAAGCCCCAGCACCTCGGGCCGTACGTCTTATAGTCCTTTTGCGCCGCGATCGCCGCGGCGCGGTGCGCGAGCGTGGCCTCCACCGAGTTCGCGAAATAATCCTGGCCCTCGTCCTTCCAGCCCCGCAGGTCGAGCCACAGCTGGGAGTACTGATGCGTGAACAGCGGTCCGGACGCCCCGGTCAGCGGGCCTTCCTCCGGCCGCTTCCACGCGCGCCACGACGCGGCGGGCAGCGGATGCGTCGGCGAGCCGAGCCCGAGCAGGTAAAGGATGTGGTGCTCGCTGTAGGCGTTCCATCGGGCCTCGATAAATCCTTTCGAGGTCCAGCCCATCGACATGGTCCGCGACTCGGGCTTGGCTCCGCCGTCGGTCATCATCCACGGGAAATCCACGCGCTCATAAATCTCCCGGGCCAGGCGCTCGACCTCGGTGCCGGCGAAATGCCGCCCGACGGTCAGCGCTCCGGCCAGCAGCAGGGCCGTGTCGATCGAGGACACCTCCGAGGCGGGCAGCGGCTCGCCGCTGGCGCCGTCGACGAAGTGGTGAAACCAGCCCTCGACGTGGGCCTGCCGGAAGCGCAGATGGCGCAGGGTCGTCAACGCGCGCGCGTAGGCCTGCTCGCGCGAGATCCAGCCGCGGCTCTCGCCGATCGTCAGCGCCGTCAGCCCGAACCCGGTCGCCGCCATCGAGGCGATCCCGCGGTCGCCGCCGCCGAAATTCCCCGCGCGGTCCTTCGTCAGGCCGGTCCCCGGATCGCTCTGCTCCCAAAAATAAAGGAACGCCCTATGCTGGACCTCATCCAGAAATTTCTCGTCGGCCTGATTAAAGCCGGCCGCATGCGAGGCCGTCGGAGCGAGTGCTGCGGCCGCGGGTTCCGCCGAAGGCGGAACCGCTGCGGCCAGGGGCTTCGCCGAAGGCGAAGCCGGCGCCGCCATCGCGACGCTCAGGCCCGGCGCCGTCAGCGAAAGGCTCGGGATTCCGCCGGCGGGAAGGGTGAAACCCGCCGCGCCGGCGGCCCCGACGCCGCCTACGGGCGCCGAGACGCGGACCGGCGCGATCTGCGCCGACGCGGAAAGAGCCAAGGCGAACGCGATCAACGGGAAGGAAGTCACCGCCGTCAGCATATCATCCTGGAGAGAAGAGGCCCTGGGCAGGAAGGGACGCGCTCGCCCAGGCATAGGGCCTACCCACTTAATGGACCTCCACGCTGAGGCCGGCGGCGAAGAACAGCTGGTGCCGGCGGTTGCGGTCCTTGAGGTTGAGGCCGGTGAGAAGATAAAAACGGGGGCGGGATCGCGGCCATCGGGAGGAGCCGAAGACCAGATCGAGCGCCCCGCCCAGGCGGGCGCGCTCCAACCGGGAGCCCCGGGCGCGCAGGAACTCGAAGTACGGTCCGTAATACAGATGACGCCCGGAAGCCTCCCGGTGAACATAAAGGATCACGGACCTGTTGGCGAGCACCGTATCGCGGGATTTGACCAAGGTGTCGTATCCCAGCTCCAGGAAATAGGGCCCCCTCCCCGAGAGGCGATGCTGCGACCAATCGGTTTGATTGAGGAGGAGGAAAGGCCTCAGGCGGCCGCGCAAAGTCGGCTGCACCAGCAGACGCCGGCCGTAGCCGGCCTCCTCCCGCCCCGACAGGGCGTCTCGCTCCCGGTCTCCGAACGCGGAGTCGGCTCCGGGAAACGACAGGAGCGCGTCATGCGCCCCGAAAAAACGATAAAGCTCTCCGCTGATCGCCAGCTTCAAGACCGGCCAGGGCGTCCACTCGGCTTGAGCCGAGGCCTGGCCGTAGGCCGGACTGGCCCCCAGCGCGACTCCAGCCTCGCCCCGAGGCAGCCGCCGAAACGCTCCTCCGCTCGCCATGAGCCCGGCGGGGTTGGCGCCGCCCAAGATCTCCCCGCGCAGGAACCAAGGGCTTTCCTCGGCGGAGGCCGGCCCGCCGGGGAGAATCGCCAGGATCAATGCGGCCCAGAATCCGCGCATCTCTGGATTATCAACTTTCCCGCCGTTCGCGTAAATCCGGGCGCGGTAAATATTTTGTGTCCGGAGGCGCTTCCCATCAACCGAGCGCAATTTTGCTAGGTTTCTGGCCCATGACGTTTTTCCATAAGGTTTTCGCCGCCGTTTTCTTCGTCTCGATCTCGGTCCTGACCATCTCGGAGATCGTGATTTTGAAGCGGGTCAGCGCTCAGGCGGAGGCCGATTACTCCCGGCAATACCGGAATTACTCCCAGCAGATCGGCGACACGCTCAATCAGATCGACGTCGTCACCGAGCTGCTGATGAAGAACGCGGCGTACGTTCTGCGCGAACGGGAGCGGCAGAACGGCCTGCTCTCGACCGCCGGCCTCAAGAAGCTCCGGGACGAGCTTCACATGTTCAACCTCTACATCACGGACGATCAGGGCCGCTACATCCGGTCGACCTGGACCTGGCCCATTGAAAAGGAGAAGCCGCTCTTCTCCTACTGCGAGGGCTATCGCGGCCTCCTCACGGGGCGATCGCTGATCGCGATGACCCCGATCCTTCGCGCGCCGGACCTCTCCTGGCCGTTCAAGTTCTTAATGATTCCCAACCACGACCGCACCCGCGTCCTCGAGGCGAGCGTGGCGATGGATTTCGTCGGCGACACGCTCAAGCACGCGATGAAGCCCGATCGAAACATCGTCTCGATCGGGCTCTTCACGCCGAACGGCAACACCCTCGGCTACGTGCATTCCGACGGCACGCCGGCGCCGGCGGGGGCCCGCTTCGACGCGACGGCAGTTCCGTTCGACGTCCCCGAGGTCTCGAAATCCGGATTCGTGTTCTTCACCAGGGTGCCGACGACGACGGAGGACTGCTGCGAGTGCCGGACGAAAGGGCTGACCCTCCCCGACGGGAAGTATTACTACGTCCTCAGGACGGAGGTCTCCCGCGCGAACCTCGACGCGAAGCTTGCCGGCATCAGACGGTGGTTCCTCGTCATCGGCCTGATCGCCTTGGCTCTCAGCGCCGTCATGGCGTACCTCCTCTCCCGGCATCTCGTCAAGAAGCTCGTGTCGATGGGCGAACGAGTCGGACAGATCGCCGGATCGGGCGACTGGAACGCGCGCCTGCGGATGGGCGGCCCCGACGAGGTCGGCGTGCTGGCGGGTAAGTTCGACGACATGCTCGAGCGGCTCAGCGCCAGCCAAGCCGAGCTCGCCTCGGCGGAAAAGGAAAAGGCCCTCTTCGAGCTGGCGCGTCAGGTGGCGCACGACATCCGCAGCCCTCTCGCGGCGCTCGATTCCGTCGCCGGCAAGGCCGCCTACATCCCCGAAGGCGATCGCCAATTGGTCCGCGGCGCCGTCAGCCGGATCAACGACATCGCGAACGGCCTGCTGGAGAAGAGCCGCGGCCGCCGCGCGTCCGCGGACGACCGGCCCAGCGTGCAGCTCCTGTCCAGCCTCATCGATCCGCTGATCACGGAGAAGCGGATGCAGTTTCGCTCCAAGATCGGCATCGTCATTCACAACCAGGCCGACTCCGAGGCTTACGGCCTGTTCGTGAAGGTCCAGCCCGGAGAGCTCAAGCGGGCGCTCTCCAACCTCGTCAACAACGCGGTCGAGGCGCTCGGCGAGAAGGGGACGGTTTCGGTGCGATTGATCGCGCAGCCGGAGCGGCTGCGCCTCGAGATCCACGACACCGGGAAGGGTATCCCGGCGGAGATTCTCGCCGCGCTGGGCCGGCGCGGCGAGACCTACGGCAAGGCCGGCGGCTCCGGCCTCGGCTTGCATCACGCTCGAACGGCGGCTGAGTCCTGGGGCGGCTCCCTCGAACTGCGCTCGGAGGTCGGCGTGGGCACCACGGCGGCCCTGAACCTTCCCAGGGCGCAGCCGCCGGCATGGTTCGTCGCGACGCTGGAGCTCGATCCGGCCCACGCCGTCGTCGTGCTCGACGACGACACGAGCATCCACCAAATCTGGCGCGGGCGGTTCGACTCGGCGGGAGCGCGGGACTGCGAAACCTCGCACTTCTCGACGCCGGAGGAGCTCCGCGCCTGGGTCGGGAACGATGAGCGGCGGGCGAAGTACGCCGTCTATCTGATCGATTATGAGCTGCTCGACCGCAAGGAAACCGGCCTGTCCTTGATCGCGGCTCTCGGCCTCGGGAGCCGGGCGATCCTCGTCACGAGCCGTTTTGAAGAGCCGGCGATACACGAGGAATGCGTCCGGCTCGGCGCGCGGATGATTCCGAAGGGGCTTGCCGGCTTCGTGCCGATCCGCGTGCGCGCGAAGGCCGGTTTCGCCGCGGCCGGGCTCGACGCCGTGCTGATCGACGACGACCCCCTGACGCGGGCGGTCTGGACGGCCGCGGCCAAGCGGGCGGGGAAGTCGTTCAAGGCCTACGGCGACGCGGGAGCTTTCCTCGCCGACCTGGACATTTCCGCGATCGCCGTTTCCAAGGACGCCCCGCTCTATCTCGATTCGAACCTCGGCGGCGGGATCAAAGGAGAGGATGTCGCCGAGGAGCTCAGCCGCCTGGGATTTTCAAACATCAGGCTTGCGACCGGCTACGACCCGTCTCAATTCGCGGCCGCGGCCCATATTCGCGAGGTCGTCGGGAAAGAACCGCCCTGGGCCTGAGCCGGGCCGTCAGAGGTCTATTTTTTCGGCCGCGAGCGGGCGGGAGGGGCTTCGGCCCAGCAGCTCCTTGACCGCCGCGAAAACGCCCGCCGGATGGATCAGCTCCATGCACGCCATGTCGTGCGGACACTTCTTGATGATCCAGCATGGGGCGCAAGGCACTTGGCCGACCAGGTTGATGTTCGCCGCGTAGCCCGACTGCCGCGGCGCCTCCCGCCCGCCGTAGATCACGACCGAGGGACAATCCACCGCTCGCGCCAGGTGCATCAAGCCGCCGACCTCGCCGACGAAGCAGCGCGCCTTCTGAAGGACGCCCGCCGCCTGCCGCAGATCGGTCCGGCCGCGCAGGTCGACCGCGCCGGCCAGCAGGGGCTGAGCCTTCGCGCCGAGCTGCACCAGCTGGAATTCTTTTCCAAGAAGCGCGGCCAACGCCTGGAACCGGTCCGCGAACCAATTCTTCGTCGGCACGGCATGATCGCCGAGGCCGCCGATCGCGATGAAGTCGCGCGGCAGCTCCGGCGCGGCTTCGCCCGAGACCGCGAAGTACGGCCTCAGGGTGATCTCCCCGGAGAGGCCGGACCGCCGGCACATCTCGCCGAGGATGTGGCCCGCCGGCGGAATCTCCCGATCCTCTTGGGGAAGAGCGCGGGCGTACGCCGGGTAGACGATCCGCCCCCCCAGCTTCTCCGTGAGCCATTCCGTTTCGTACGACTCGGGGAGAACCCCGTCGAAGCCGGGCTGACCTTGGAAATCCCGGGCCCAGCGCGTTTCAAGCCAGATATTCCGGACGCCGCGGCGCCTCAACTCATGAGCGACCGTCGAGCACATCACCGTATCGCCCATCCCGCCCTTGTGGCTGATCAGGAGCTCGATCTTCGGATGGGCCTTGAGCTCCGCGGAAAAACGGGTCCGCAGGTCTCCTTCGGACGGGAAGGACGGGGGCCGCGCCGCGCCGTACCAGTCCGCGGCGTTGATCAGCCCCGTTCCGGGCGCCTCGAAGTTGCAGCGGTCGGGATTCCAAAGGTCCTTGCTCATCCCCTTCCACTTTAGCAAAGGCCGGCGGCCTATGACCGCAGGCGGTGCGCTTCGAGGACCTTCGCCAGCCGGAGAGCCTCCTCGGCCATCAGGAGCAGCATCTCCTCCGATTCGGACGCGGACAAGCCCGGCAGGAGACGCGACGCCGCGCGCAGGCTCCCGCATTTCGAGTTGACCTCGGAACAAATCAGCTCGATGCCGGTCGACCGCGGCGCGTGCGCGGGCTCGATCATGAGAGCCCTCCTCCCGCTCCGGCGCCGATCGAGAAGAGCGTCTCGGCCAGGAGCTCATCGGCCAGGCGGCGCGAGCGCTCCTGATCTTTCTCCAAGACGACGAGGAAGCCCAGGCGATCGAGATTGTCCTGCGGCGGGCGCACGGAGTCCCCCTCCTTCTTGACGATCTGATAGCGCAGCACCCGCCCGTCCGACGCGCGCGGGCTCGGGGCGACGCCGCGGAGCGTGCCGCGGCGCGGCGCTTGAAACGCGCGGATGGTGGCCACGCCGCGCGTCTCGGCCCGCCAGTCCACTTCTTCGCCGAGGAACAAGCGGACGACGTCGAGGAATATGCTGCCGCCGCGGGTCGCGTCGATCATGTCGGGGACCACCCCGCCGGCGAGCCGCGGATTGATCTCGACGATGCGCGGCCCGTCGGGAGACAGAATGATCTCCGTGTGCGCCGGCCCGAAGTCGTAGCCGATCGCATCGAGGGCGCGCTCGACCAGCTCGAAGGCGGCCTCCTGCCCGGGGATCGCCGCCGGAAAGCTGCCGCCCAGCTCCACGAAATACGGCGGCTCGCTGACGAGACGATCCGTGATCCCGAGCAGAACGTGACGGCCGGGCGCGAGGGTCACGGTCTCGACGCTGACGAGCGGTCCCGTCACGAACTCCTCGAGCAGCAGGCGTTTGCTCGAGGCCCGGCCGCACCCCCACGCGGCGCGCGCGCCGACAGCCGCGGCCTGCTCCGCCAGTTCTCCGTCGTCGTGGATCAAGCGGACCAGCTCCTTGGACGAGCCGTCGTCGGGCTTGGCGATCAACGGGTAGCCGACTCGGCGGCAGAACGCGCGCGCCTCGTCCAGGTTCGCCGTGTCGTCAACCGAAAGGAACGCGGGCTGCTCGATGCCGGCGTCGGCCATGGCCCGGCGGGCCAGAGCCTTATTCGAGGCGCGATGGGCCGCCTCGGGGTCGAGATGCGGGACGCCCAGCCTTCGGGCCAGGCTCGCCGCCATAGCGGCATAGATGCCGGCGAAGGAGAAGAAGGCATCGATGGCGTGCTCGCCATGGAGACGCTCCACATGAGGCCACACCGCCTCGACGCTCCCGCCGTCCGCGACCTCGATGATCCGATCGGCAAAACGCAGCGGCGTCTGCTCCAGCGGGCGGCCCTCCAGGTAATAGGCCAGGTCCGAGGTGATGAAAGTGACCCGATGGCCGAGCTGGGTCTTCACCGTCTCGATCGACGCGATGGCCGCCCGGGCGTTGGTCTCCAGGAACACGACGTGTTTTACGCTCATGATACCGTCTCCCGGGCCGCCGCGAGCCGAGGCTCGCGAACCTGTTCTCCATCTCCTTCCAAAGCCAGCGGCAAGCCGCTGACCAGGAACACGAGGGCGAAGATCAAAGCCATGCCGGAAAACGCCCACGAAAATCCGCGCGCGTCCGCGATCGCGCCGAAACAAGGCCCGAGCGCGGCCACGGCCAGCCTCGAACCGAAGCTCACGACCGAGTTCGCCGTCGCTCGAATGTCCGACGACATGCCGTCGTTCAAGGCCTCGCCGAGGAGGGCCTGGGTCAAGCCTCGGCCGAGCTCCAGGCAGAGCCCGAACACGGCGCCCGCCGCCACCGGGGCGAGCCCGGCGCCGAGAAATCCCGCTACGGGCAGAACCCCGATCGCCAGGTAGACGCCTCGGCGGCCCAGGCGTTTCTGAACCCGTTGAGCCCAAAGACCCGAGAGCGCCCCGGTCAAGCTGTAGACCGCCGCGATCGCGCCGAAAGCGGCCAGCGGCATGTTCCGCGAGCGCCAGTAGCCCTGGAAGGCGAACAGCGCCAGCACGGGTGCCGCGCCATAGAGCACGGCGGCGCCTATGACGAGGCGCAAGCGCCGTGAGCGCGAGAAAAGCTCCCGAAGCACGCGCTTCGCGTTGGCCCGATGCGAGCTCCTGTCCAACGACCGGCGCGGCGCGTCGCGCAGGGTCAGGCAGATCAAGAGCGGCGCCCAGGCGAACACGGCGTTGAGGATCACGGTCAGCTCCAGCGACTTCTGAGCCAGCATGCCTCCGATGATCGCCGCGGCCATCATCCCGGTCTGCGCGAAATAGACGCGGCGACCGAAGATATTCGTCGCGGCCCGCTCCCCCGGCAGGGCCTCGCAGCTCTCGTACATCAGCGCCGTGTCGGTCCCGGAATAAAGGCTGTTGGCCACGCCGATCAGCACGTACGCGGCGGCGAAACCGGAGAGCGTGCGCGAGCAAGCCAGCGCCGCCCCTCCCAATCCCTTGAAGGCGCAGGCCGCCAGCAAAGTGGTCTTGCGGCCGAGCAGGTCCGAGATATAGCCCATCGGCACGTCGAGCAGGCAGAGCGTGAGCGAGAACATCGTTTGAACGAGGAACACCTGCGCCATGGTGAGCCCATTCTTCTGAAAATACGGGACGATCACGGCCTGGACCAGCAGAAACGTCCAGGCGAAGTTGAGCCAGCAGATCTTGCCGATATTGGCCCGCAGGGCCGCCGCCTCGGTCTTGCTCACGGTTCCTCCCGGCGGATCAGCGCGGCGAGGTAGTGCAGCCCGCAGGGCTCGCGACGCAGGCGCCGCGAGCGCTCCCAGCGAAAACCGGCGAGTCCCAGCTCCGCTTGAAGGTCCGCCTCGGAGAAGTAGCGGCCGAGCCTTCCTTCATCGATGATCTTCGTGAAGCTGGGCGCTTCCGGATCATTCGGCGTGAAGACGCAGACGGCGGCGCGGCCGCCGGGGAGCAGCAGCGCTCGCGCCGCCATCAGGTAGCGCTGATAGTCGGCCGGGAGCTGATGGTGGAAGCAGCCCGCGTCGAGCACGGCGTCGAAGCGCTCGCCCCGGTCCTTAGCCCACTCCAGAAAATGCCCCTGCTCGAAGCGCAGGCGTCCGCCCCAGCGCGCCGCGGCGCCGCGCCAGACCGGATGCGCGTAGAGATCGACGGCGACCACCTCGTGGCCCGCCGCCAGAAACAGCGCCGGGTCGCGGCCGGCGCCGGCCCCGACGACCAGGACGCGCGCGCCCCCTCCGGCCGGCAGCGTCTCCAGCAGCAGGCGAGCCGCCACCGACATCACATCCTCGCCGGTCCAAATATCCTGTCCGTTCTCGTAAC
>JAHFCD010000043.1 GCA_023249695.1 Elusimicrobiota bacterium | reverse complement strand
GAGCTTGAGCATGTCGATGACGTTGAAGATATAGTCGACGAACTGGATCTCGGCGACGGGACGGCCGCCCGCCCAAGCGAGCCCCAATGCCGCGCCGATGATGCCGCGCTCGTCGAGCGGGGCGTTCCACGCCTTCTCCAAGCCCTGCGTCGCGGTGAACACGCCGCCCAGGGGCGGTCCGACGTCCTCGCCGAAGATCTCGGTGACGCCCAGGTTCTGCTCGCCGTAGTGAAGGGCCATGCGGATGGCCTGCGCCATGTTGGCCATGTCAGCTGCCTCCCTTCGTCGGGTAGGACGGCGGGAGGCCGTCGGCGAACACGTCTTCCCAGACGGATTCCACCGCGGGGAAGGGCTCGGACTTCACCAGCTTGTGGGCGGCGTCGAGGGCGGCCGCCTCCTTGTCCCAGGTCTTCTTGAAATCGGCGGCCTTCGCGAGGCCGCGATCTAAAAGCGCCGTTTCAAGGAGTCCGATGCAATCGGACTCATTGATGCGGTTGGCGCCCGAGGACGACGAGTGGCCGTACAGGCGGCTGCAGCGCGCCTCGAGGAGGTAGGGCTTGCGGTTCTTGCGGATATAGGCGAAGGCTTCCTCGAGCGCGGCCCAAGATTCGAGCACGTCGTTGCCGTTGATCGTCTTGCCGGGCATGTCCGGGAAAACCTTCGCCCAGTCGGAGATGTTCTTCTCGCCGTGCTGGGTCTTCATCTCGGTCGAGATGCCCCAGCCGTTGTTGACGACGATGATCAGGATCGGGAGCGGCAGCGCCGGCCGGTTGGCCCACACGAGACAGGAGTGGAAATCGCCTTCAGCCGTGCCGGCGTCGCCGCCGTTGACGATCGTGATCGCGTCGGTCTTGGCGCGCGCCTGCGCGATGCCCGTGCCGATCAAGGTCGAGTACTGGGTCTCGATCGTCGGCGAGATCGGAACCACGTTGAGCTCGGGGATCGCGTAATGATTGACGAAGTTGCGGCCCTTCGAGTACGGGTCCGTCGCGACGGAGCGCATCTGGCGCAGCGCGTCGATCGGCTGAGCGCCCATCGCCATGACGATCGCCGCCGAGCGGTAGTGCAGGTGGAGGAAGTCGTGGTTGACGCCGTGGCCCTTCTTGACCTGCAGGCCCAGGGGCACGTTGAAGGCTTCCTCGCCGGGGCCTCCGATCCAGAAGAAGCCGTCGCCGCCCTTGCTCATCTTGATGAGCCGCTCCTCTAATAGGCGGGCGCGGACCATCAGTTCGTGGATCTTGAGAAGCTTGGCCGTGCCGAGCTTCTTATAAGGGTCGGAAGCGTGTGCGGCCTTTGCGGTCGTCTTGGCGGCGGGCGTCTTGGTGGGCATCGGCGGCATTCTAGAAAATCGGGAGCCCCCTCTCAATAGGGGGGCGCTCAGCTCCCCTTCTCGAGCTTGGCGGCCCGGTCGGCGCCCTTCCGAGCGAGCTTGTGGGACGGGAACTTGCTCCCGACTTCCTTGTACAGCTCGACGGCCTTGGCGTTGTCCTTGATCGTGTCCTCGTAGACGCCGGCCGCGTCGTACAGCGCCTGCGGGGCTTCCTTGGCGCCCGCGTAATCGTCGGACACCTTGCGCAGGATTTCAGCCTGGCGGCTGAAATCCTTTAAATCGCGGCGCGTGAAATCCGCGGCCTGCAGCAGCGCGTCGATGCCGTCCTGGCCGCCGTGCATCGAGGACAGGCGCATCAAGGTCTTCACCGCGTCCTCCGGGGCGCTCAAACGGTCGCGCTGGAGCTTGGCGATCGCCTTGAGCGACTTGAGCGACGCGGGGGTCTTCGGGAACAGCTTCACGATCCGCTCGTGCATCTCGACGGCGAGCGCGTACTGGCGCAGCTTTTCGTCGAACAGGCGGGCGGAGTTCTCGAGCGCGGCCTGGACCTCGGGCGACTTCGGGTACTGCTCGACGAGCTCCTGATAGGCGTCGATCGCCTTCTTCGGGTCGCGCAGCGCGTCGGCAAAGAGGTCGCCGATGGCCATCTGCGCCTCGGAGCGCGCCGCGCTCTCCGGATATAAAGCGAGCAGCTTGCGCCACGACAGCGGCGCCGCGGCGGGCTTGTCGTTGGCCGCGTGCAGACGCGCGAGCGCCGCCTGGAGCTTGTCGCCGTCCTTATGGACGGGGAAGCGCGCGGTGAAATCGCGGATTTCGGCGGCGACGGGCTCGTACAGCGCGTCGGGCGCGAGCTCGGCGATCTTCCGCCACAGCGCGGACAGGCGGTCGGCCTTGTCGGCGGTCTCGGGAAGCTTCACGAGCTCGGTCAGGATCGGCCGGTGCTTGCGCGACGCCTTCTTGTCGACCACGGTCAGGAAATCGGACTTCGCCCGCAAGCCGATCTTCGTGTCGGGATATTCGTACAGGAGGCGGAGCAAGGAGGCGGTCGCGGTCTGCCAATCGCCTTTCTTCTGCCGGAGGCCCGCGAGCAGGAGCATGGCCTCGGGCGCCTGCGCCGAAGCGGGATGGCGGCGGACGAACACGGCCAGCTCCTCGATCGCGGCGTCGGAGATCTTGGCGTCGGCGTCCTCGGCGGCGGCCTTCGCGAACGCGAATTCCTCGTCGGGGCCGGAGGCCTTGGCGGCGGCCGGCGGGGCCGCGGGCTTGGGTTCGGCCTTCGGCTTGGTCTCCGGCTTCGGCTCCGGCCTGGGCTCCGGCTTGGGAGCGGCGTCCACTTTCGGCTCGGGCTTCGGCTCGGGCTTCGGCTCCGGCTTCGCGTCTTCGAGCATCGACGGGCGCGGCGGGCCCTTCGGCTCCGCCTCCGCGGCGGCCTTCGGGGTGTCGGCGACCTCGGTCGCCGGAGCGGCCGGCGCCGCCTCCGGCTCGGAGGCCGCGGCCTGCTCCACAGCCGGCGTGACGACGGCATCGGCGCCGTCTCCGGCGTTCTGAGCGAACGCGGGCGCGACGAGGAGGAGCAGCGGCAGGAGCGTCATTTTCATGAGCGGATCTCCGAGGCGCGGGAAACGGCGTTGACGACATCGTACTTGGTCACGATGTCATAGGACGTCTTGCCGGTCTGCACCAGGACGGCCGGGCGGTCGGGCGTGAAGTAGCGCAGGACGGACTCGACTCGCGCCTCGGGGGCGAGCACCGGCAGCGGCCCCGTCATCGCCTCGCGCACGATCATCTTCTTGATGTCGCGGCCCTTGAGCATGTGGCCAAGCACCTCGTCCTCCATCACGGTGCCGACGACCTTGTTCTTCTCGAAAATCGGCAGCTGCGAGATGTCGAGCTTGCGCATCAGCGCCATCGCCGAGAACAAAGTGTCCGTCGGCTTGACGGTCGCGAGCTTGCCGGCCTTGCCGTGCTTGCGCTTGGCGGCGAGGATGTCGGCGACCTTGAGCGGGACTTCGCTCTCGAAGTACTGGTTCTCCTTCATCCACTCGTCGTTGTAGATCTTGGAGAGATAGCGCATGCCCGTGTCGGGAAGGAGGATGACCATGAAGTCCTTTTCGGTCAGTTTCTTCGCGTACTGGAGGCCGGCGACCATCGCCGAGCCGCCCGAGCCGCCGGTCAGGATGCCCTCCATCGTCGCGAGCCTGCGCGTCATCAGGAAGCAGTCGCGGTCGGGCGTGACGATCACGTCGTCGACGCATTTAAGATCCATGGTGCCCGGAAAAAAGTCCTCGCCGATGCCCTCGACGACGTACGGCTTCGCGACGCCGATCTTCTTGTTGACGATCTTGTCGTAGTACAGCGAGCCGACGGGGTCGGCGCCGATGAACTGGATCTTCGGGTTCTGCTCCTTGAGATACTTCGCGACGCCGGAGATCGTCCCGCCCGTGCCCATCCCGGCCACGAAGTGCGTGATCTTGCCGTCGGAGTCCTTCCAGAGCTCGGGCCCGGTCGTCTTGTAGTGCGCCTGGGGGTTCTCCGGGTTCTCGTACTGGTTCGGATGGTAGGCGCCCGGAATCTCCGCGGTCATCTTGTCGGCGACGGAGTAGTAGGAGCGGGGATCCTCGGGCTCGACGTTGGTCGGGCACACGATGACCTCGGCGCCGAGCGCCTTGAGCAGGTTGATCTTCTCGCGCGACTGCTTGTCGGTGATCGTGAAGATGAGCTTGTAGCCGCGCAGCGCGGCGACGAGGGCCAGGCCGATGCCGGTGTTGCCCGAGGTGCCCTCGACGATGGTGCCGCCGGGCTTGAGCAGGCCGCGGCGCTCGGCGTCGTCGATCATCGCGACGCCGATGCGGTCCTTGACCGAGCCGCCGGGATTCATGAACTCGGCCTTCGCGTAGATCTTGGGCTTGAGGCCTTTCGCGAGGCGGTTGATGCGGATGAGCGGCGTGTTGCCGATGGCTTCGAGCACGTTTTCGTAGCGCATGATGTCTCCTAGACCTCGCGGCGCCCCGACAGCGCGTAGGACAGCGTGCGCTCGTCGAGGTAATCGAGGTCGCCCCCCAGCGGCACGCCGTGAGCGATGCGCGTGACCTTGACCGGAAAGGGCTTCAAAATTTGGGCGAGATACAGGGCGGTCGCCTCGCCCTCGGTATCGGGATCGGTGGCGAGCACGATCTCGCGGACGCCGCCGGCACGCACGCGCTCGACGAGCTCCTTGGCCTTGATGCGGTCGGGGCCGACGCCGTCGAGCGGGGACAAGGAGCCGTGAAGGACGTGATAGAGGCCGCTGAAGGCGCGCGAACGCTCCAGCGCGGCCAGGTCCTGGGTCTCCTCGACGACGCAGATCAGCCCCGCGTCGCGCGCGGGGTCCGAGCACAGGCGGCAGATTTCCTTATCGGTGAAGTCGCCGCACCGCGCGCACAGGCGCATCGACGCCTTCGCCTCGCGCATCGCGTCGATGAAGCCTTCGACCTCGGTGCGCGGCGCGCGGATGAGGTGGATCGCGAAGCGCTCGGCCTGCTTGGGCCCGACTCCCGGCAGGCGCTTGAAGGCTCCGATCAGGCGCTCGAACGCTTTCATTCGACGCTCCGCGTCGATTGAATGATAGGGGTGCTCATGGCGTGTTTTTCTTGACGATGCGCGCCTTGCCGCCGAACACGCCCTCGGCGTTTTTCAGGCCGCCGAAGGCGCCGCCGGCCTCGCCCTCCGAGGCCCCCTCGCCGATGTCCTTCCAGCGGGTGCCGGGCGGAGCGTCCGCGCCGGTCGCGGGCGCCGGCATGCCCCGGTCCACGATGTCGCTCACGGGCGCGGCGTCGGCCGCCCCGAGCGAGAGTTCGAGCGGCACCGGCCGGCCGGCGAGGCGCGCCAGCGCGGACTCGAGCACCGCCGCCGATCGCTTGGCCATGTCCAGATCGAAGGCCTTCGCGAACTGGATCAAGTAGGCGCCGCCGGGCCTCGGCTCGCCGCGGGCCTTTCCGAGGGCGGCGCCGAGCGCGATCTTCTCTTTGGACACGGCGTCGACGAGGGCTGGCCAGGAGACGGCGCCGCCGGGCGCGGCCGCGACGGGAGCGGACGCCGAGGACTCGGCGTCGTCCTCCGGCTCCGATTCGTCCATCTCATCCCGCGCCGGCGCGAGGGCCGGGCGCGGAGCGGACAGCGACGGCGCGGGAGACAAGGCATTCCCTCCCCCGCCGGCGGCGAGGCGCTTCTCGAGCGCCTCGAGGCGCGCGGCCCAGGCGCCGAGGTCGTGCGCGGCCTCGAGCGCGGAGAACAGGCCCAGCTCGAGCGCCAGACGCGGGGAATCCCCGTAGCGGAGCTCCTCGAGCGCGCGATTGAGGCGCTTCAGGAGGAAGCCGAGCCCGTCGGCCGACGCGCCCGCGAGCGCCTTGGTCCACAGCGCGTCGACGGGCTCGCCCGCGCCGAGCTTGACGAGGTACACGCCCTCGATCGCCGCGCGCAGGTCCTTGAGCAGCTGCGCCGGCTCGACGCCTTCCTCATAGATCTTTTTGAGCCAGCCCGCGAGCGCTTTCGGGTCGCGCGCGAGCAAGGCGGAGGCGACTCCGATCAGCAAATCCTGCGGCACGAAGCCGAACATCTCGCGTACGGATTCGACGGTGACCTTCCCCTCGCCGGCCGAGCGGCACTGGTCGAGCAGGCTGATCGCGTCGCGCAGCGAGCCCTCGGCCGCGCGCGCGAGCAGATCGAGCGCCTCGGGCTCGACGGCGACCTTCTCCTTCTTGGCGATCCCGGCCAGGTACTCGGCCAGCGGCTCCGGCCCGACGGGGCGGAACTTGAAGCGCTGGCACCGGGAGGCGATCGTCGCGGGGACCTTGTGCACCTCGGTCGTGGCGAGGATGAAGACGACGTGCGGCGGCGGCTCCTCGATCGTCTTGAGCAGCGCGTTGAACGCCGAGTTCGAGAGCATGTGCGTCTCGTCGATGATGAAGACCTTGTAGCGGTCGCGCGTCGGGGCGAGCGCGACCGTCTCGATGATCACCTCGCGGACGTCGTCGACGCCGGTGTGCGAGGCCGCGTCCATCTCGAGCACGTCGAGGGAGGAGGACAGCGCGATCTCGCGGCAGGATGAGCACTCGTCGCAGGGCGTCGGCGTCGGGCCCTTCTCGCAATTGAGGGCCTTCGCGAGGATGCGGGCGGTCGTCGTCTTGCCGCAGCCGCGCGGGCCGGTGAACAGATAGGCGTGATGGATGCGCTTGGACGTCAGCGCGTTGGCGAGGGTCTGCGAGACGGCGGGCTGGCCGACGAGCTCCTCGAAGCCCTGCGGGCGATACTTGCGGGCGAGAACCTGATGGGCCGCTTTTTCCTTGCTCACGCCTTGCCCCCGCCCTCGAGGCTGATGCCGCCCGGGCCCTGCGCGATCAGGTTGAGCAGGCCGCCCAGGATCGCGAGGTTTTTGAGGAGCTGAATGCGCTGGTCCGGAGCGGTGTGGAAAATCCACGTCGCCGCGACCAGGAATCCCGCCAGCGCGGCGGCGCCCCAGCGCGTCTTGTAGCCGAGAATCAGCGACACCGCGCCGAGCGCTTCCACCAGGATCGCCAGCACGCAAAGCAGGTTCACCGCCGGCATCCCATGCGAATCCATGAACTGCAAAGTCCCGTCGAAATTCGTGATCTTGCCGAACGCCGAGGCGAGAAAAATGATGGCCACAAACAGGCGTCCCACGAGAGCCAACACGTCGTCGGTGTCCATGTCCCCATGTTAACAAAGAAAACGGCCGGTGTCAGGCCTGCTCATTCGTTGAATTCGCGGGCCTGACACTTTCGGGGTTTTCCGCTATACTAAGGCCGATGCGCAAAATGCTCTTTGCCGCTTTGTATTTGGCGGCCGCCCTGCCGGCGGCGGCGGCCGACGCTCAGGCCCCGACGCTTTGGCAGGAGCGGTTCTTCTGGGACGCGCTGCTGACGGCGCGCGACCGGCTGGCGCGGCAGCAAAGCGACCCGATGATGATCCCGGTGATGAAGGCCATCGCCGGGCAGGTCGCGCAGCAGGTCGCGAACCTGGCCCAGATCCACCAATACGTGAAGGCCCAAGGCGACAATCTGCGCTACGCCTACGCCCAGCCCGACCCCCAGGCGAGCCTGGACACGATCATCAACAATTTCGAGACGCTCACGACCGGCTGCGACCAGGTGCGCCAAAACCTCTACTACCTGACCGCGCGCCAGCGCATCGCCCAATCGCAGGCGCTGCCGGACCCGGAGATGTATCAGACCGGCCTGCTGATCCTCGGGCAGGTGCAGCAGCTTCAGCTCACGCTCAACGCCCTGTTCATCGACATGAGCGCGGTGCGCGGCCTCGTCGTCGAAAACAACTGGGCCAACGACAAGAACTTCGGCCATAAGACCGAGGAGCTCATGCGCAGCGTCGTGCGCGTGCAGGATTCCGTGTTCGCGGTGTACAACTCGGGCTACGAGCTCGCGATGCGATGCCGGTGACGGCGGCCGCCGTCGTGCTCGCGGCCGCCCAAGCGGTGACGTTCGCGACGCAGGACGGCTGGACGATCGCGGCGGACTACCGCCCCGCCTCGAAGGGCAAGGCGACCGTGATCCTCGCGCACGGCGTGGGAAGCGCGGGCGTCGAGTGGACGCGCTTCTGCGAAGCTCTGGCGGCCAAGGGCGTCGGGACGCTCGCGCTCGACCTGCGCGGCCACGCCGGAAGCCGGCGCGGGCCCCCGGGCGCGACGGATTTCACGGGGTTCGACGCCTGGGGCGCCTGGCCCGCCGCCGCCGAGGATCTGCGCGCCGCGGCCGCCTGGCTCAAGTCCAAGGGCGTGGCCGACTCCCGCATCGCCTTCGGCGGGGCGTCGATCGGCGCCAACCTCGCCTCCGTCGTCGCCGCCGAACGCAAGTCCGCGCCCTTCCTGCTCCTGCTCTCCCCCTCGGGGAACTACCGCGGCGTCGTGATCAAGACGCGCAAGGGGCTCAAGACCTTCGCCGCCGCCTCTCCGGCAGACGGCTACGCCTTCGTCGGCGTGAAGGAGCTCGAAGCGGGCAAGGCCGCGGTCGCGCTCTACGCCCCGGGAGGCCACGGCGTGCAGATGTTCGAGGACCGCGCGACCTTCGACCGCATCGTCGCCTGGACGGCGGCCGCCGCCGCTCCGCGTTAGATCAGCGGTTCGTCGCGGGAACGGTGGACAGCAGGACCGTCGCGCCGTCGACGCCAGGGAGAGGGTAGACGACCGCGGCCACGGAACGGCTGGCCAACAGCTCCTGCGCCGCGCGCGCCGCCTCGCGGCCGCAATCGCGGAAAGAAACGGTCAGCTCGCCGCGAATATCGTCCGACACGAGCCCGGCCGCCGGCGCGAAGAACGGGATCGCCCGCGCTCGCGCGTACTCGCGCACGACGCCGAACGTCTCCGGAGTCACCGCGCCCGGATCGGGAGCGAGCCAAATCGCGCCCGCGCCCGCGCCGACGCCGCGCAGGAGCTGCGGCAAGCCGTCCGGCGACGACAGGATTTCATCCTGGATCACGACGCCGGGCCGCTTTCCGGCCTCGGCGGCGCGCCGGACGAACTCGGCGTCCGCCGGCGTCCCGCGCACCGCGAGCAGGCGGCGCACGCCCGCCGCCGCCAGCAGCGCGACGAACCGCTCCGGCTCCGGCGTCATCGCGACGCGGACCGTCACGGGTCCCCGGCCTTCGGAGCGATAGGCCGGGGCGAGCGCCACGACCATCGGCGAACCGGCTTGCCGCGCCCTCAGCGCGGCGCGGCCTCCGAGCGCGATGATCACGCCGTGCGGGCCCGCCGGCAGAGGGCGGGAGGCGGAAACGATCTCGATGGGCGTCGTGAAGACGGAGCGCAACCCCTCCAGCGCCTCTTTCGTGGACGGCATGATCGGCTCGCTCGCCACGACGAGGATCTCGGCCGAGCGGGCCGGGCCGGCGGCGGCGCCGAGGAGGACGAGAAGCGCGACGAAGGACGCGCCGCGCATCAGAACCTCACCGTCGCGCCCGCGTGGTAGCGGCGCGGAACGACCAGCCCGTCGACGAACTCCCGGCGATAGGGCCGCTCCAGGTTCTGCCCCGCGACGAACAGCTCGAGCCACGCGGCCGGCGACCAGCCCAGGCGCGCGTCGAGGCGCCAGAAGGCGGGCACGGCCTCCTGCGCGGCGCCCGACGTCGAGTCCGCCATGTACGCGTCCTTCCAGCCGGCGTTCATCGACACCCGCAGGTTCAACGGAAGCGCCCAGTCGGCGCCGAGGTTCACCTTGTGCCGGGGCGTCGTGTTCAGATAGATCGCGTGCGCGTCCTGGTCGGCGACGGTCTCTTCCGTGTAGTTCGCGTAGAGCGACCGGCCCGGCCCCGTGCGCCAGCGCACCGAGGCCTCGAGGCCCCGCAGGATCACGGTATTGGTGTTGTCGTAGGTGTAGTTGACGGCCGCGGGACCCGCGGTCGAATCGAGGTTGAGGTGATCGCGGATCTCGGTGTAGAAGCCGGTGAGCTCCAGCGTCAGCGCGCG
>JAHFCD010000042.1 GCA_023249695.1 Elusimicrobiota bacterium | reverse complement strand
TTCGACGCCGACCCGGAGGACACCGTCAGGTCCAGCGCCTTGTCGGCGTGGCGGTTGAGGTAATTGCGGGTCAGGAACGCGGGATGCGCCCCGGGGTAAATGTTCACGCGACCCTCCCTTGGTACTGCTCGCCGAGATCCCGGAACGCGGCGGCCGCGGGGATCGCGTTCTCGGTGCCGCGCTTGGCGGCGTCGGCGATGCCGGCGAGGATGGACTCCGCGGTGCTCGGGCTGCTGAAGTCCAGGCCCATGACGGTGATCTGGTTCGTCACCTGCAGGCCGCCGCCGGCGCCGCCGAACTCGCCGTTGGGGATGATGTGCCCGGCGCGCGGCGCCGTGAACAGCTCGGGGCCGCCTTCGCCGACGAGGGCCGTCTCGCCGCGCGACATCGGGCCGCCGGTCTCGAGGCCGCGGACGCCGGCGATCCGGGCCACGTTCGCCAGGCCGGCCGCCAGGACGAGGCCGGCGAGGGGCGGGCCCACGATCGGGCCGAGCGCCCAGGCGCGGCCGACGCCGATGTAGGTGTCGATCGTGGCCTGCGCGATCGCTGCCGCGCGCCCGATCGCCGCCATGGTCGAGTTGTGCGACTGCGACAAGGAGGAGATCGTGCTCAGCGTCGCGCCCCAGTCGGCCGAGCGCTGCTGGTTGAAGGCCTTCTCATCGGCGATGCGCTTGGCGTTGACCTGGTTCTGCTTCTTGGCGTCGGCGTCGATCGTCGCCATCCACTTCGCCTCGTCCTCCATGATCTTCTTGTAGCTCACGGCGTCGAGGGCGGCCTTCATCTGCTCGGCGGTCTGGCTCACGATGCCGGCGGAGGCCGGCGCCGAGACCGCCAGCTCGTTGGACGCAGCGGACATGTCCCGGATGCTGGCGGCCGACGCCTGGTACGCCAGGGTGCCTTCGGCGACCGACGTCGCCATGAGCGATATCGGGTTGACGATCTCGCCGAAGGAGCCCATCGCGGCCGTGAGCTCGCCGTGGATCAGGTTGTTCAGGCCCTGCCCGAGGTAGAACAGGTTCGATACGACGCCCTCGATCTGCGTCTTGACGGCCGAGAACACGCCCGAGAACACCGCGGCTACGGTCGGCAGGGACGAGTTGACGAGCTCGATGAAGGTCCGCAGCTGCCGGCCGGCGCCCTCCTGCTCGAGGAACAGGTTGCCGAAGTTCTCCTTCAGCGCGTTGATGGCGCCTCCGAGCGTGTCCCGGGACGCGATCGCGGCGCCGCCGTAGGCCTTCGACAGCTCGCCGATGAGCAGCGTCTGCGCGCCGACCAGGTCGCCGTTGGCCACCAGAGCCTCGACCTGGGCCTTGAGCGTGTCGGACAGGTCGACGCCGGCCATCTTCAGCTTGCCCATGTTGTTGATGGGGTCGTTGAGCGCCATGCCGAACTTCCGGGCCGCGTCCGTCGCGTCCCCGCCGGTCGCCGCGGCGAAGTCCATCGAGAGCTGGATTGCCGAGCGGAACACCTCCCCGTGCACGTTGCGGAACGTCATCATCGTCCGCTGCATGCTCGAGATCGCCTCGTCGCCGACGCCCGTCGACGCCTGCAGCGCCATCTGCTGCGCCTTCAGCTGCTCGGTGGTGTAGCCGGCAGCCTGGCCGGTCGCCCTGACGGCGTTGGCCAGCAGCGCCGACTCCTTCTCGGCCTCCATCGTGGCGGCGAGGACCTCGCGCAGGGACGCGGTGACGCCCACGGCCGCGAAGGCGGCGCCGATGAGGCCGGCGGCCTTGGAGAATGACTGGGTGAGGTCCTCGGCGCCCGCCTTGGCGGAGTCGATGCCCTCGCTGAGCTTCGCGTCGTCGGTGGACAGCTCGAGTACTGCTTCGCCGAGATCTTCAGCCACGCTTTCCCCCCGTCACCTTGATGCCCATCGCCGCCATCGCCGCCTTCATGTCCTCGAAGCTCGTCGCCTTGCGCGTCGCCGACTTGCCCGAGAACTTGTTCATCGTCTTGATCCAATCCCTCACCTGCTTCTTCATCTGGTGCGCCTGCTTCTTGCTCTTCGGGCCGACCCCGCACGTCACCGCCTGGTACTGCAGGAGCGACTCCTCGGCCTTGATCACCGGCAGCATCTCGATGTAGCACCGGAGGAACTTGACCGGCAGCGCCTCCCAGTCCTTCCAGGCCCCGCCGTAGAACCTCTGAAGGACCGGGAACAGGACGCCGACGTCTACGCCGCGACGGCCTCCTTCTCGGGGGAGGTCGCCGCGCGGCCGCTGCGGACCTCCGTCGTAAAAGCCTGGACGATCTTCAGCTTCTTCGGGTCGCTCAGCTTCACCAGGACCTCGACGGGCAGGCCGATCACCGCGCCCAGGACCATGCGGTCGAGCACGGCGGCCATCTCCTGCCAGTTCTTCGACGTCTGGGTCTTCTCGAACTCCTCGTGCAACGCGCGGAATTCGGCGTCTTCCTTCAGCCCGAGGTCGTCCCTCGAGCGCAGTTCGTACGCGGCGCCGTCGATCTTGATGCACGCCCGCTCGGGCGCCTCCGTCGTGATGTCCAGCAGCATCTTCTGGGCCATGATTTAATCTCCGCCCGTCGTGTCCGGCTTCACCGAGAACTTGATGCCGTGCGCCTCGCAGATTTCGCGAAGCTTCTGCATGCAGTCCTTGGCGGCGCGCCGGTGATACCGGCCCGCCTTTTTGTGCATCTGCGCCGCCTCGCGGAGGGCCCTCGCCGCATGGGCCACGGCCTCCCCGCCAGCGGCGTTCACTACGCGCGCTCCGCGTCCTGGGCTTCGATCTCGCCGAAGCCTTCGGTCGCGTGCTCGATCGCCTGCAGGTCGAAGAGCAGGCCAGCGGGCTCGCCCTTCTGGAACACGATCTCGGGCTCGCCGATGTTCACGATGATCGGCACCTTGAAGCGAAGGTTCCAATTCTCGCCGTAGGGCGACGGGCCCTCGGCCAAGAGCGCGAACTGGCTGACGAGCCGGCCGCGCTGCATCGCGAGCTTCTTGGACCCCGCCACGCCGGCGCCGGCGGCGACCTGCGTGATGGGGTTGTCGTTGAGCATGCGGCGGTACATCTCGAGCGTCAGGTCGAGCAGCGTGAAGGAGACCATGAGATCCTCCTCCGTCCGCACGATCTTGCGCGGGCCCGTGCTGCCGAGCGCGCGGAACACCTCCACGCTCTGGGGGTGCGAGATCGTCACGCCGTCCTCGCTGATGTTCTTGTCCCCCGCCTTGCCCAGGAGCAGCCAGTCCGCTCCGGGAACGACGTCGATCGCGGGGAAAGCGGTCCCCACGGGCGCGACCCAGACCTTGGCCGGGGCCGCGATGATCTCGAACGGCGCGTCATTTTCCATGTGCTCCTCCTTGCCGCTCGGTCTCTTAGAGCCGGATGACGGCGATCGACAGGCCGACGGTGTCCGAGATGCTGAACGAAACGTCGCTCGAGGCGTCGTTGAACAGCGAGGCCGGCAGCGGCCCCACGAACTTGTCGCCCGTCGTCGCCGCGACCGTCACCGTCTGGTCGGCGATCGCGAGGCCCTGGGAGGTTCCCGGGGTCGTGATCGTCACCGTGCAGTCGCCGGCGCCGGTCTTCTTGAAGTGCAGGAAGACCTTGCCGTCGTTGCGGACCTTGTACGTGTTCGCCGCCAGCAGCCCCGACGACGTGTACGTCGCCGCGAGGCCGGACTTGAGGCTCTGCTCGACCGACAGGCGCACCTCGCTCGCCGCGGCGGGGATCGCCATGGCCACGGCCACGACGGCCGCCAGCAGCATCTTCATCTTGTTCATCTGCGTTACCTCCTCTATGTCTCTGACGCCATGCAGCGCCAGGTTTCCAAAACGTAAGGCCACTCCGTGACGGTCTCGCGGACGTGGATCGGGCCGTTCACCAGGTCGAAGGAGTGCAGCAGGAAGCCCTCCGACATGCGGCGGCGGAAGTCCTTCAGGAAGCGGTTCACCTTGAGGCGGAGCAGCTCGGCCTCGTAGGGCGTCTCGCCGTAGCACGCCACGTCGATCAGCGTCCTCTGGACGCGCACGAAGCCGCGGCTCTGGCCGGCCAGGCCGCTCTGGCGGACGACGATCGCCTTGCGCGGCATGAGCTTCTTCTCGATCTCCGACTTCGGGATCTCGATGCCGAACACGCGCGCCGCGCGCGTGACGTCGTCGCCGATCAGGTCGAAGATCGCCTGCGGCTCCTTGAGGACCTTCATGACGGCTTCGTGGAGATCGGCCATGGCTATTTCAGCCTCCTCGAGCCCGAGCTGCGGTGGTCGGAGCTGAACGCGAGCTTGATGTTCGCCGCCAGTCGCGGGTAGATCTCGCGCGCCGCCGGCGTGAGCCAGGCCCATTTCACGTTGCGCTCGAGGTAGCGCGCATAGAGCACGTTCGCCGCGCCCCACAGGCCGGACACGAATCTCCCGCGCGGCGCCGCCGGCTGCACGATCCGCGTGCCGCGCTCGAGCGTGCCGGTCTGGTTCTGCCAGTCGTGGTTCAGCTTGGCGTGGCCGACGGACTGCGCCATGGTGCCGTTGACGCCCATGATCGCGGACGTCTTCATCCGGCGCTTGAGGGCCTCGCCGTGCCACTTCCGCAGGGCCATTACGCGATCCTCCGCAGCTTGAATGCGAGGTGGTCGATGCCGCGGCCGTCGGACTTCTCCGTGCCCGTCAGCACGTCGAAGGGTCCCGCGAACAGCACGCGGCCGCGACGGTCCTTGATCTGCTCGATGCGGTCGAACGCCAGGACGTCGGCGCCGGCGCGGAACACCACGCCGATCTCCTCGACCTCGGCGTTCAGGCGGCCGTCCACGACGCGCTGGCGGATCTTGCTCCAGACGTAGCAGGGCACGGCGTCCTGGACGAGCTGCCAGTCGGGCTTGCCGGCGTTGCCGTGGCCGTCCGCGGCCGCCGTGTTTCGGCGGACCTCGGCGCGCATGGTCATGCGGGAAGCGAAGAGGCTCACGCGAAAGGGAGCCTCCGATTGCGACGGAGCATCGGGCCGAACAGCGCCATGCGCTCCTTCTGGTAATCGAGGGCCGTGCTGCTGCCGTCGCCCATCGACTGGCTGCCGCGCGCGTTGTACGCCTCCGCCAGCTTCACCAGGTCGACGAGCAGGAGCTTGCGCGCGGCGAGCTCGCCGGCGGCACCGCCGATCGGCACGTAGACGACCGTGACGCGGCCGCGCCAGGCCAGCTGCGGGTAGCTCAGGCCCTGCTTACGCTGGACGCGATAGCCGTCGGCGAGCAGCTCGTAGTCCGTTCCCGCGAGCGCGTAATCGGTGTCGGCGATCCGCTCCGTCGCGGACGAGATAGCCGAGGCCCGACGGGCGAGGACGAGCAGATGGAGGCCCTCTCCGTCGAGCACTTCGGTATGAGACGCGAGCGCACCCAGCCGGTCGATGATCTCCTGGTCGGCAGCCTCAACGAGACGCGTGAGGGCCGTATCAGGGAGGTCCGTCTCCACGTGCTCGCGGACCTCATCGACCGTCAGGATGGTGGGCATGGCTTACTCCTTGACCTTCTCCACCTTGGCCGGCTTCGACAGGCCGAGGGCCTCGGCGCGCTCGAGCGAGATCTCCGCCCCTTCCACGCCGAGCAGGAAGATGTGGTTCTTGTCCTTCTTGAGGTCCGCGAGGCGCTCCTCGCCCGACTTCGGGTCCACGTAGATATGCGTCCGATCCGCCAGCTTGAACATCTTGGCCATGTGCACTCCCTCCTTCTTCGAGATGAACTTCATTTCCAAAGCCATTAGGACTTTCCTCCGAGCGCGCGCCCGGGGTTTTTGCCCGTCAGCTGCTCGATGTCCCAGTTCGCGAACTCCACCTCGTCGTCCTCGCCGAGGACCTGGGCGGCGTTGCGCCGCCGCCACATGAGGACCTCGAACGTGGGGGCGAGCTCCTGGGCGCGGTTGAACGCCTCGAGCGCGGCGAGCGGTTCGATGTCGCGATAGCCGGCCATGTGCCCGATCAGGATCTGCTTGCCGAGCAGCTCGTGCGCGTAGGAGTCCATGGGATGACGCGCGACCGCGGCGACCGCCAGCTGCCGGCCCGCGAGCGCGAGAGAGCGGCGCTGCTCGAGCGGCATGTAGGGGATCAGGCGCATGAGCGCGTCGACCTGGCGGCAGGCGTAGAACATCTCCCACGGGTTCAGGACGGCGGCCGTCTGGAACTCCATCGCCGATCGCGCGGGGTCGCCTTTGGCCGCGGCCGCGCGCGCGTAGTGGTAGTCCGCCAGGGTCAGGCGGCCGACCGAGAATGCCACGACCAACGACGCCAGCGCGGGGAGGACGCGCCGTTTCGCGGCGGGGAGGACCCTCGAGGAAGCCGCACCGAAGATCAGCGCCAGCAGCACGAACGCCGAGGTCGTGACGGGATTGAAGGACGACAGGACGGCGTAGGCCGCGAGCACGGCCAGGAGCAGCCGGCGCTCGGCGTGGCTCCACGCGACCCGGATCACGGAATACCCCAGGATCACGTAGGCCGCGAGGCCGAGCACGCCCATGGTGGCCGCCACGTGGAGCACGTCGTTGTGCGCGGACGACTGCACGTAGGTCCTGCCGGCGACGTCGGCCAGCTCCCAGTTCGAGTAGCGCCGGAACGCCAGATAGAACCCCCCGTTGCCGTAGCCGGTCAGCGGATGCGCCTCGATCACGCGCAGCGCGAGCTTCCACACCTCGAGGCGGGCGAGGTCCGAGCCCGCCGAGCTGAAGAACCGCGGCATGAGCAGCAGCGCCGGGATCGCGGCCAAGGCGAGCGGGCGCCAGATGAACGCCGCGCCAACGCCGAGCGCGAGCATGGCCCCTCGCGTCTGGGTGAACCACAGGCATGGCAGTGCGAGCGCCAGGGCCGCCAGCGCGGTCCTGTCCCCCTTCCTGAAGAGATGCAGGGCGCACAGCGCGGCGATCGCCAGCACGGCGCCGAGGAAGATCGGGCCGCCCTGGGTGGACGCCACGCGCGCGCCGCCGTGAAGGTCCTGCCAGAGCAGGGGGTCCTTGAAGAACCGCTGGAAGATCCCGTAGAGCGACACCGGGATGGACGCCGCGGCGATCATGCGCGCGACCTGGTCCACGCCGGCGCCCGCGCGCGAGGCCGCGATCAGGACCGCGCAGTAGCAGACGATCGCGAGCAGCGAGTCCATGCCGAACTGGTACGACCCGATGATCGAGTAGAGACGGTCCTGCGCGAACACGGCCGACACCGCGGCCGCGGCGAGCATGAGCAGGGCCGGGCGCTCGAGCGCGGTCCCGCGATCGCTGCGCTGGATGAGCAGCAGCGCGGCGCCGAGCGCCACCAGGAGGAGGCGCGGCGTCATGTACGGGTCGGCGATCATCGGCAGCCAGAAGACGATCGCGCCGAGGACCATCAGCCAGAGGCAGAACGTATTCATCCGAGATGTCACTTGAGAGGCTCCATTACGGCCGAGACGAACAGCGCCGCCATCACCACCGCGGCCAAGGACCAGAAGACGATGCGCATGCACGACCCGTGCAAGGCCTTGACCGCCTTCGACGCGTACTCCATGTCCGCTTCCATCGTGAAGGCCCCGTCAGGCCCGGCCCCTCGCTGGGGGCCGGGCGCTTCCGGGATCTCCCCTGTTAGGGGTTGCTGCCGTCGCTGTAGTGCCAGTACAGGATCGTCGAGTGGGTCGCGGCGCTCTGCACGCCGAGCAGTCCGTTGACGAACTTGACGGGTCCGCCCGCGTCGTTCTTGGCGTTCCAGCACTGGCGCGGCATCGACGCCAGCGTGACGGTGTCCGACACGCTGAACACCATCGGCGTCAGCACCAGGCTGTCCGAGTTCGTCACCGAGCGCGAACCCGCGATGCCCGAGTCGACCGCGAGCGAGTAGCCCGTGGCCAGGCCGCCGTCCACGCAGATCGCGTCGAGGAAGCCCTCGCCGCTCTTGCACAGGACCGCGGTCGTGCTGTCCGAGACCCGGCACGGCTTGACGCCGTAGAAGTCCAGGTTCGGATGGAGACCGCCGAAATTCCCGCCCACGGCGGGCGGGGTGTTCTCGGATTCGGCGCGAACGGAAACGACCGGGGCGAACGCCAGCGCGAGGGCCAGCGCCGCTCCGAACAGCGTCTTCAGCTTCTTCATTTTGCTTCCTCCTTCGTCTACGTCTTGGAGCGACTGCCCGGCCGGTGCTCAGCTTCCGCCTGCACCGGCCGGGCCTACTGCGCCCTTGTTAGAGGGTGACGATGCAGAACGCCGCGGGGCGGTAGATCACGAACGCCACCCGCATGTCGAACCGGATCGCCTGCTTCCCCTTGATGAAGTAGTCGGAATGCGAGTCCGAGATCTTCACCATGATGCCGCGCTTCTCCGCGAGCTCCGAGTACATGAAGTCCGCGACGCACGCGGTGCCGGCCGCGAGGATGTCAGTCTGCGCGATCGGCAGCCCGAAGATGCGCTCCGGACCGGCCTCGCTGGGATGGCCCCAGACGTACGCGCCGTCGTTCGTCTTCATCAGCCGGATGTCTTCGAAGTCCTCCGGGTTGATGAGGATGCCCGTCGGGTTCGCCCGGCCCGTGACGCGGACCTTGCGGCCCGCGCGGAAGAGCGCGTCGACGGGCTTGTCGCCCGCGACCGACGCGCGCAGGTGCGTCTGCGTGCCGGTCTTGGAGTTGATGCCGAGCAGCTGCGTCGGCGTGCCCGCGCCCGAGCCGTTCCACAGCTGGCTGTCCAGCTTGCGGCGCAGGCCCATCGGTCCGCGGTTGTTGATGTACCCGCGCACCTGCGGCACGTCCTCGAGCTGCTCGTCCGTGACGGGCAGGAAGGACGCGATCTTGCGGACCGCCTGGGACTGCTCGGTCAGCGCGTACGCGTCCTCGTTGTACTGCCCGGCCTCGTCCGTCTCGGCCGCGTTCTGGGTCAGGGTCGTCTCTTCCATGTAGACGATGGCGTTCTGACCGGTCTGCCCCGCGGGGATGAGGTCGGTGATCTGGATCGGCCGCGCGGCCTTGTCCACGAGGCGACCGGTGCGGGTCGTCTCCGGAACCCAGCCCGAGGACGAGTCCATCAGCGTCTTGAGGCTGGCGCCGAGCGGGATCTCGATCTCCTTGTTCCAGAAGAACTCCTTGAGGACGCGCTCGACCTTCGCCTCGTTGCGCGGGTCGATGCCGGCGGCCTTGAGGATGGCGTCGGCGAAGTTCTTCTCGCCCTTCTGCTCGACCTCGAGGTCGCCCTCGGGCTTGCGGCCGGAGGTGCCGGGCTGCGCGATCTTCGCGATCAGGCCCCGCTTCTCGAAGTCTTCCTTCGCCTTGACGTTCAGGCGCTCGGTGTCGAGCTCCTTCTGGATCGAGGCGCAGTCATCGTTGATGGCGCGGAACGCCGCGGCCTTCTCGATGTCCGTGCCGGCGACCTCGGTCACCTTCTTGAAGTCGAGCGTGTCGCCCGCCTGCTCCAAGATCTTGCCCATCTTCTCCTGGCTCTTCGTCAGCTTTTCCGTCAGATCCTTCAGTTTCGCGCTCATCCTTGCCGCCTCCTTTGCGTCGTGTTCCGTCGGTTACTGCAGCCCGGCGCGGCTCTTGGCCATGCGCACGAGCTCCCGGCGCGCTTCGATCTCTTCCGGCGTAGGCACGACCGCGACAGGCGCGGTCAACGCGGCGAGCTTCTTGGCGTACGCGTCGAAGGAGATGGCCATCGCGGCCAGCTTCTCCTTCGCAGGAGCTCCGAGCTCCCGTCCGTCCTTGGCGCGGATGGCGGCAAGCACCTCCACGCGTTCGACGAGCCCTTCGGCGGCGTCAAGCACCGCCTGCGACTCGTCGGAAAGGGTCATGCCCGCGGCGCCGGCGTCCTTCGCCGCCTTGGCGCTGAGGGTGCGGGTCTTCTCGCCGGCGCCCACCAGGACCGGGGAGACCTCCC
>JAHFCD010000476.1 GCA_023249695.1 Elusimicrobiota bacterium | reverse complement strand
CCGAGTTCACAAACGCTTGGCGTCGGCCGCGAGCTTGTCGAGCGCGGCCCGGTCGTCGCCGTCGTACCAGCCGCGCACGCGCGCGTCCGCGTCGATGAGGACGAACTTCGTCGAGTGCGCGAAGCGCTCTCCGGGCTGCGCCGCGGCGTTCTCCGCGACCGGCAGCAGAAAGCCGTCGCGCACGAGACGGATCAGCTCCGCCTTCTCGCCGGTGAGGAAGAACCAGCGCTGCGGATCCGCGCCGAACTTCCGCGCGTACAGCGTGAGAACCTCGGGCTCGTCATGGTCGGGGTCGACCGTGAACGAGAGCAGGCCGATCTCCTTGGGCAGATTTTTCTGCAGCCCGGCCATGTTCGCGGTGAGCAGCGGGCACGGTCCCGCGCAGCGCGTGTACACGAAATCCGCGACCCACGCGCGGCCGCGCAGGGTCCGCAGATCGAACGGCGACGTCCCGTCGACGGTGACCGCGGTCAGAGAAAAATCAGGCAGCGCCTTCGACGGGGCCGGCGCGGGCGAGCAGCCTGAGATAAGCAAAACGACAATGTAGAAGATGCTACTCAGCAACACTAAAAGCTCCTTAACAATTGTGGGTGTCCATCTGGGTCTTTACAAAAATAAACCCATCGGTTATTCTCTAGCCTGCTCAAAAACACGCGCGAGCCGCGTCGTGGGTCTGAGCACAAGAACGCTACAAAATGTCATGGAGAAAAGGATGAACACGGCTGAGCAGAACACGCCTGTCACTCCCGTTAACAGCAGCAGCGAGGACGCGAACGCGACCACGATGCAGGTCCGTAAGCGCGATGGCTCCCTCGAGTCCGTCGACGTCAACAAGATCGTCCGCGCCGTCGCCCGCTCCGGCCAGGGTCTCGAAAACATCGACGTGCTGAAGATCGCCACCAAAACCATCGGCGGCCTGTACGACGGCGCCACCACGAAGGAACTCGACAACCTTTCGATCCAGACTTCCGCCCTTCTCATCGCCGAGGAGCCGGAGTACTCTCGCTTGGCCGCCCGCCTTCTTTCGACGTACATCCTCAAGGAGGTCGAGAACCAGGACATCCACTCGTTCTCCCAGTCGATCGGCGCCGGCGTCCGCCACGGCCTGATCTCCGAGAAGGTCGGCCAGTTCGTCCAGACGAACTCGCGCAAGCTCAACGACGCGATCGAAAGCTCGCGCAACGAGCTGTTCGAGTACTTCGGCCTGCGCACGGTCTACGACCGCTACCTCCTCAAGAACCCCGAGACCCGCGAGGTCCTCGAAGCCCCCCAGTACTTCTTCATGCGCGTGGCCTGCGGCCTCGCCGACACCGTGCAGGAGGCCGTCGAGTTCTACAACCTGATCTCGCGCTTCGAGCACATGCCGAGCTCGCCGACCTTGTTCAACTCGGCGACGAAGCATCCGCAGATGAGCTCCTGCTACCTGCTCGACTCGCCGATCGACGACCTCGAGGCGATCTACAACCGCTACACCGACATCGCCTTGCTCTCCAAGTTCTCGGGCGGCATCGGCGTGTCGTACTCGCGCGTGCGCGCGCGCGGCTCCTTGATCCGCTCGACGAACGGCCAGAGCAACGGCATTATTCCGTGGCTCAAGACGCTCGACAGCTCCGTCGTCGCCGTCAACCAGGGCGGCAAGCGCAAGGGCGCCTGCGCGGTGTACCTCGAGACGTGGCACGCGGACATCGAGGAGTTCCTCGAGCTGCGCGACAACACGGGCGACGCGGCCCGCCGCGCGCACAACCTGCACCTCGCGCACTGGATTCCCGACCTGTTCATGAAGCGCGCGGAGGAGGACGGCGTCTGGTCCCTCTTCGATCCGAAGACGATGCCTCAGCTCACCGACCTGTACGGCAAGGCTTTTGAAGAAGCCTACCTCGAGGGCGAGGAGAAGAAGCTGTTCGTCCGCCAGGTCAAGGCGCGCGAGCTGTACGCGCGCATGATGAAGTCCTTGGCCGAGACCGGCAACGGCTGGATGAACTGGAAGGACGCCTCGAACCTGAAGGCGAACCAGACCGGCTCCCCGGCGAACGTCGTCCACTCCTCGAACCTCTGCACCGAGATCATCGAGGTCACGAGCCAGGGCGAGACCGCGGTCTGCAATCTCGGCTCCATCAACCTGAGCAAGTACATCGAGGACGGCCGCTTCGACTTCGTCAAGCTCGCGGCGAACGTGCGCACCGCGGTCAAGTATCTCGACCGCGTCATCGACATTAATTTCTACCCGACGCCGGCCGCGAAGGCCAGCAACGCGAAGTGGCGCCCGGTCGGGCTCGGCGTGATGGGCGTGCAGGACGCGTTCTTCCAGCTCGGCATGCCGTTCGACTCGGCCGAAGCGCGGGAGCTGTCCAAGAAGGTCGCCGAGGAGATCTACTTCCACGCGCTCTCGGCGTCCGTCGAGCTCGCGGGGGCCAAAGGCCCCCACCTGGCCTTCCCCGAGACGAAGGCCGCGAAGGGCGTGTTCCAGTTCGAGCTGTGGGGCGTGACCCCGACGGACATGACGCGCTGGGAAAAGCTGCGCGGAGAGATGGTCAAGAAGGGCCTGCGCAACTCGCTCCTTCTCGCGATCGCGCCGACCGCGACGATCGCGTCGATCGTCGGCGCCTA
>JAHFCD010000041.1 GCA_023249695.1 Elusimicrobiota bacterium | reverse complement strand
CGTCGACGGCATCCTCAACGGGACGACCAACTACATCTTATCGCGCGGCGAGGAAGGCGTCTCCCCCGCGGACGCGCTCAAGGAAGCCCAAACGCTCGGCTTCGCGGAGAAAGATCCCGCGATGGATCTCTCCGGTCAGGACGCCGCGCAGAAATTGACCGTGCTCGCGGGTCTCGTCACCGGCGGCTGGCTCAAGCCCGGCTCGTTTCCCGTCGCGGGCATCGAGCCCGTCACCGCGCGCGACCTGTCCTTCGCGCGCGAGCGCCTGCGCATGGCCGTGCGGCTCGTCGCCGCGCTTCGCTTCTCCGGCAAGCCGGGCGCGCCCGCCGTGTCGGCCTCCGTGGCTCCGACGATGGTGCCCCTGGGGCACCCGCTCGCGGCGGTCCGGCTTCAGTACAACGCGCTTCTCGTCCACACCGCGTCCGCCGGGGACCTCATGTTCTACGGCCAGGGCGCGGGCGCGGGGCCGACCTCGTCGGCCGTGCTCGCCGACGTCTTCGTCCTCGCGCGCGACATCCTGGGCGGCCTTCCGGGCGGCCGCGCCGCGGCGCGGCGCCTGCTCCTCGCCTCGCCCGACCAGATGGTTTCCTCGTTCTATCTCCGCCTCGAGGTCCTCGACCGCCCCGGCGCGCTGGCGCGCATCGCCGACGCGCTCGCCGACGCGGGCGTCTCGATCGCCGCGATCCATCAGGATCCGGTCTCCGGCCGCCGCTCGGTGCCGGTGATGATCGTCACGCACCCCGCTTCGCGCGGCGCGTTTAATATCGCGCTTAAGCGCATCTTGTCCTTTTCCGCCGTCTCTCCGCGGCATTGCGCGATGAGGATGATCTCGTGAAGGGCTTGATCGAGCGCTGGCGCGACCGCCTTCCGGTGACGGCCCGCACGCCCGTCATCTCGCTCGGCGAGGGCGACACCCCGCTCGTGCGGGCCGATCGCGTCGCGCAGGCCGCGGGCCTCCCCCCCGGCTCCGTGTTCCTCAAGATCGAGGGAGCCAACCCGACGGGCTCCTTCAAGGACCGCGGCATGACGCTGGCGATCTCCAAGGCCGTCGAGGCGGGCGCCACCGGCGTGCTGTGCGCTTCGACCGGCAACACCTCGGCCTCGGCGGCGGCCTACGCCGCGCGCGCGGGCCTGCGCTGCGTCGTCTTCCTGCCCAAGGGCAAGGTCGCCGCGGGCAAGCTCTCCCAGGCCGTGATGCACGGCGCCGAGATCATCGAGGTCGCCGGCAACTTCGACCAGGCGCTCGTGATGGCCAACGAGGCCGCGAAGACGAAAGGCTTCGCGCTCGTCAACTCCTCGAACCCGTTCCGCATCGAGGGCCAGAAGACCGCCGCCTTCGAGATCCTCGAGCAGCTCGGCCGCGCGCCCGACAACCACTTCATCCCCGTCGGAAACGCCGGCAACATCACCGCGTACTGGAAGGGCTACAAGGAAAGCGGCGCCAAGCCGCGCATGTACGGCTGGCAGGCCGCGGGCGCCGCGCCCCTCGTGTCGGGCAAGTCCGTCGCGAACCCGATGACGATCGCGACCGCGATCCGCATCGGCTGCCCGGTCTCCTGGAACGGGGCCATCGCGGCCCGCGACGAGTCCGGCGGCATGATCGGCAAGGTCACCGACGGGGAGATCCTCGCCGCCTACCGCTTTCTCGCTTCGCGAGAAGGCGTCTTTTGCGAACCCTCGTCCGCCGCCTCGGTCGCCGGCCTCTTCAAGCTCGCCCGCGGCCGCAAGGCGCCGGACGGCGTCACCGTGTGCGTGCTGACCGGCAACGGCCTCAAGGATCCGGGCATCACCGCGCGCTTCGCGCCGAAGGTCCGCCGCGTGAAGGCCGGCGGGAAGATCAAGCTCTGATATGACGAAAATCCTCGCGCGCGTGACCGTGACCGTCCCCGCCTCGACGAGCAACCTCGGGCCCGGCTTCGATTGCCTCGGCCTGGCGCTCGGCCTGCGCAACGAGCTGACCCTCGAACTGCACGACGCCGCCGGCCCGACGCTCGTCGAGATCGAGGGCGCGGGCGCCGACACTTTGCCCCGCGGCGAGCAGAACATGCTCGTCCACGCCGCGCGCCGGGCCTTGCCGCCGTCGCTACCCGGACGCCTCGTCTTCAAGGCGCGCAACCGCGTGCCCCTCGCGCGCGGCCTCGGCTCATCGGCCGTGGCGATCGTCAGCGGCCTCTGGGCCGGCGCCCACCTCGTCGGCACCCTGCGCCGCTCCGAGGACGAGCTCGAGCAGATGGCCGTCGCCCTCGAGGGCCATCCCGACAACATCGCGCCCTGCGTCCACGGCGGCCTCACCGCGAGCCTGACGGTAGACGGCCGCGCGCGCGCCCAGCGCCTGGGCATCCACCCGTCGCTGTCCACCGTGGTCTGCATCCCCGACTTCGAGCTCTCGACCAAGAAGGCGCGCGCCGTCCTGCCGGAGACCGTCTTCCTAGCCGACGCCGTGTTCAACACCTCGCGCGCGCTGCTCCTGACGCGCACGCTCGAGTCCGGGCACGTCTCGCGCCTGGCCGAGCTGATGAAGGACCGCCTGCACCAGCCCTACCGCGCCAAGCTCGTCCCCGGCCTCGAGGACGCGCTGGCCGCGGCGACCGGAGCGGGCGCCGCCGGAGCCTCGCTGTCCGGCTCCGGCCCGACGGTCTTCGCCTTCGTCGAAGGCCGCAACGCCGCCGTCGGCGAGGCGATGGTCAAGGCCTTCGCCAAGCACGGCGTCGCCAGCCGCTGGCTGGCCCTCGCCGTCGACCATCAGGGAGTGCGCGTCGAGCGCTAGGCATGGCTCCGAAGAAAATCACGGTCATGAAGTTCGGCGGCACCTCCGTCGCCGACCCGGAGAAGATCTCGCGCGCCGCCGAGCGCGCGATCGGCGAGCGCCGCAAGGGCTACGGCGTCGTCGTCGTCGTGTCCGCGCCCGGCGACATGACCGACGAGCTGATCGCGCTCGCGGAGCGGATCACGCCCAAGCCCGACGACCGCGAGCTCGACCAGCTGATCACGACCGGCGAGCAGGTCGGCATCTCCCTGTTCGCGATGGCATGTATGGCCAGAGCAGTTCCCGCAATATCCCTCACTGGCCCGCAGGCGGGGATTGAGGCGGTTGGAGACGCATCGCGGGCTCAAGTCCGGCGCATTCGGACGAAAACAATTCTCAAGCACCTCGCCGCGGGGCGCATCGTCGTGGTCGCCGGCTTCCAGGGCCTCGCGCCGAACGGCGACACGGTCACGCTCGGCCGCGGAGGCTCGGACCTCACCGCGGTCGCGCTCGCCTCCGCGCTGAAAACCGGGCGCTGCGAGATTTTCTCGGACGTGAAAGGCGTCTACACGGCCGACCCGCGCATCGTGCACGACGCGCGCAAGCTGTCCCGCATCTCGTTTGAAGAGATGCTGGAGCTCGCGGGCTCCGGAGCCCAGGTCATGCAGGCCCGCTCGATGGAAGTCGCCGAGCGCTTCGGCATCGAGATTCACGTCCGCTCCGCCTTCCATGCCCTTCCGGGTACCTGGGTCGTCGCCAAGGAGAAGCTCATGCTGGAAAAAGCCTTCGTCTCAAGCCTCGCGCTCGACAAGAGCGAGGTGCGCCTGACCGTGGTCGGCGTGCCCGACCAGCCCGGCGTGGCCGCGCAGGTCCTCACCGCGCTGGCCGCCGACGACATCCCGGTCGACATGATCATCCAATCCGCGCCGAGCCAAAGAGGCGTCAACGACATGTCCTTCATGACGCCTAAAGCCTCCGCGCCGAAGGCGCGCAGGGCCCTCGACGCCGTCGCCAAGAAGCTCCGGGCCGAGCGCGTGGATCTCAACGAGCAGGTGGCCAAGATCTCCGCCGTCGGGACGGGCTTCCGCCACAGCCCGAAGATCGCCGCCGCGATGTTCACCTCCCTGGCCGCGCAGAAGATCAACATCCACATGATCTCGGCGTCCGACCTGCGCGTGTCCTGCATCGTCGATCTTCAGGACGGGGAAACGGCCTTGAAGGCGCTGCACAAGGCCTTCGGCCTTTCCAAGGGGAGAAGATAATGTCGGTCTTCGTCGCGATCGACTTCGAGACCGCAGACCAGGGCCGGGACTCCGCCTGCTCGGTCGGCCTCGTGCGCGTCGAGAACGGCGTCGTCGTCAAGAAGGCCGTCCAGCTGATCCGCCCGCCCCGTCTGGAAGGAGGCGACCTGTTCAGCCCCGCCCCGGCGGAATTCATGTTCACCTACATCCACGGCATCAAGCCCGAGCAGGTGCTCGACGCGCCGACCTTCGCCCAGGCCTGGCCCAAGCTCGCGCCGATCCTCGCCGGCGCGCAGTTCCTGGCCGCGCACAACGCTCCGTTCGACAGCGGCGTGCTCGAAGCCTGCTGCGCCGCCGCGAAGCTGCCCAAGCCCGCGCATCGCTTCATCTGCACCGTGCGCCTGGCGCGCAGCACCTGGAACATCTACCCGACCAAGCTCTCGAACGTCTGCACTCACCTCAACATCGAGCTGAACCACCACGAGGCGCTGTCCGACGCCCACGCCTGCGCCCAGATCGTCATCGCCGCCGAAAAGAAAGGCGTCAAGATCTAGAGCACGGGAGCACGGTGTCAGGCCTGCGAATTCGTTGAATTCACCGGCCTGACACCGCTTTCAGCGCCGCGAGCTGGGCACCGGGGCCGAGGCGGACGCGGTCGGGAGACAGGGTCCGGCTCTCGTCGACGACGACGCACGGTCCCAGGCCCGCCAGGTCCTTGTCCTCGATGACGCCCGGGTAGGGCGGCATCCCCCGGTAATCCATGTCCACCGCCTTGTCGGCCACGAGCAGGTGGCGGCGTTCGGGCAGGTAGTAGACGCGCAGCGGAAGGTAGTAGTACTTGCCGAGATGGACGATCGGGACGCTCGCGTCCGAGGAGCGCCGAATCAGGGCGGCGAGCGCCTCGAGCCGAGGGTCCACCATGACGGCCGAGAAGAAATAGCCGCCGACGCCGGCGACCATGACGACGCCGGCCCCGACCCGCGCCCAGCCACGCCCCGCCCCCAGCGCCGCGAGCAGGAGAAGCATCGGCGAGAGCGGCGTGAAGTAGCGCGCCTGGGTCACCGGCCGCCCGCTCCACAGCTCGACGGCGGCGACCAAGGCGAGGCCGGCCGCGAGATGGGTCAGGCCGAAGTCGAAGGCCCGGCGCTCCGCGGAATGGGACGAGGCGCGGCGCGCGCCCGCCGCGGCCGAAAGCGCCAGCGCGGCGAAGCCGGCGCCGACGGCGATCCCGGTCCAGGCCGGCAAGGCCAGCCCGAGAAAGGTGACGTCGAAGAACGTCGTGCCGAGCAGGTCCAGCACGCGGGGAAAAGTCAGCGCCTCGCCGACGACCGGATCACCCACATGCGTCCGCATCTGCGCCGCGAGCCGGGGAAGCCACGGCGAAAACGCCAACGCGGCGGCGGCGTTCGTCAGCAGGGCGGCGAGCCGGCTCTTGGCCTTGCGCGCGAGCCAGACGACGTGGCCCGCGAGCAGGATCGCGTAGTAATAGTGCGTGTAGAGGCCGATCGCGGCGAACGCCGCGTAGGCCGCGTAAGCCCCCCGGCGCGGCTTCTCCTCGGTCAGGTCGAGCGTCGCCAGGGTCGAGAGCAGGCTCACGAGCAGCAGCGGCGCGTAGGCCCGCCCGTCCTGCGCGGCATGAATCCAAAAGGAGGACGCGGCCGCGAACCAGAGGGCCGGCGCCCGTGCGCGCTCGGGCAGCAGCCGCCCGGCCAAGGCCCGAAACACGAACAAGGAGGCTATGCCGCACAGCGCGGAGAAGAGGCGAAGGCCGACGCGGGGATCGGTGAACGCCTTCAGCCAGAAGTGCATCAGCGCGTAGTACAGCGGCGGGTTGACCTCGTTTCGAACGAGCAGCGAGGCGAGTTCGGCCAACGGCCGCCCGGCGAGCAGAAGGGTGCTGGCCTCGTCGAACCAAAGCGACTTCGCGCCGAGGAGCAAAACCCGCGCGGCGGATCCGACCAGGATCGCGGCGGCCGCCCATCGAGCCGGTTTTCTCATCGCCGTATTGTAGCGGTAACGAAGAGGCTCTTTACAGACCGCTCCTCCATGTATAGGATGGGTTCACGGCGCCCCACAGGGGGGCTCCGGAGGAGAACGACATGGCGAAGAAGATGGAGCCGCTCGTGATCGCGAGCAAGGCGAAGGCGATCCTCAAGAAGGCGGGGTGCAACACGTCGAGCGACGCGCTCGACGGCCTCAACGGCTGGGCCTACTGGCTGCTCGAGCAGGCCGCCAAGCGCGCCAAGGCCAACGGCCGCAAGACCGTCCGCGCCCACGACTTCATCAACATGTAGGGCCTTCCCCCACGAGGGGGAAAAACGAAGCGCCCGGTCAGCGCCTTCGCGGCCGTCCGCGGGATCCGGCCGCGTCCTTGGCTTTTCTCACCGAGGACACCAGCACGTGAGCCGTGTCGTGAACCCAGCGGCTCGTGAGGAGCCGTTTGGGGTCGATCGTCAGCTTGGCCGAGAGCGCTAGCTTCATGGCGTGAGTATAGCCCCGTAGCCGGGGAATGTCATTACGCGGGTGTTACGATTCGACGAAAGTTTCTCGTGACCAAAGTCACAGACCGTCCTTGACGCCCCCGCGCCGGGCTGTTATATAGGAGACCTATGCTCAAAAATCAGACCATCGCGGTGATCGGAGCCGGGCACATGGCGGGAGCTCTGATCGGGGGCATGGTGAAGTCGAAGCTCGTCCCCGCCAAGAGCATCGTCGCCGCACGGCGCAGCCCCGAGGCGCTGGCCGAGCTCCAGAAGAAGTGGGGCGTGCGCACGTCGACCGACAACAAGAAGGCCGTCGCGGGCGCCGACATCGTAATCCTGGCGGTCAAGCCGCAAATGGCCAAAAAGGTCATGGAGGAGCTGGCCGGACACATCACGAACGAGCAGCTCGTCGTCTCGGTGATGGCCGGCATCACGACCGCGTCCATCAGCAAGGCCCTGCGCGTGGACGGCCCCGTCGTGCGCGCGATGCCCAACACCCCCTGCCTCGTGGACGCCGGCGCGACCGCCATCGCCGCCGGCGCGAACGCGGGCGAGCGCGAGCTCAAGCTCGCCGAAGCCGTGTTCGGCGCCGTCGGCCTCGTCGTCACTTTGCCGGAATCCGCGCTCGACGCCGTGACGGGACTCTCCGGCTCGGGCCCGGTCTACATCTACATGGTCATCGAGGCGATGATCGACGGCGGCGTGAAGATGGGCATCCCCCGCGCGGTCGCCGCCAAGCTCGCGGCGCAGACCGTGTACGGCTCGGCCAAACTCGTTTTGGAGTCCGGCAAGCATCCGGCCGTGCTCAAGGACGAGGTCACGACCCCCGGCGGCACCGCGATCACCGCGATCCACGTCCTCGAGAGCAAAGGCCTGCGCTCCATGCTCATCGACGGCGTCGAGGCCGCGACGAAGCGCTCCCAGGAATTGTCGAGGCTGTTCGTCGAATGAAGCGCCTCCTGCTGACCGGGCTCGCCTGCGCCGTCCTCGCGACCGCGGCCGGCGCGGAGTCCGAGGCGAACGATCCGCTCGACGACGCCGTGCGCGCCCCGCGGATCTCGATCGGCGCTCTCCCGCTGACGGGCGAGGACCACCCCGCTCCGGACCTGGCGGACTTCCCCGTCGTCGTCGAGATCGCCGCCGCCGGCGTCGAGGCGCGCTGGGTGGAAAAATCGGTGCGCTGGCTTCGCGCCAAGGACGGCCTCCCCGTGCCGCGCGCCCGCCTGCGCGTCGACGCCAAGGCCGCCCCCGAGCGGCTGCTCCTGCGGTGGCGCGGACGGGCCATCCAATTTCAGGGCGGGCCGGAAGGGTCCTCGACGGAAATCTTCGTCCCCCTGCTCGACGGCGGCGAGGCGCGCCTCGAGGTGGACGGGCAGCCCGCCTCGCGCATCAAGATCACCGCCCGTCCCGCCTCCGCGAGCGCCGCGAACGCGCGGCACGCGATCGATCACCGCTGCTCGCCGTACGGCGTCCGCGTGACCGGCCTCGACGACGCCTATCTCTCCATGACCTGCCGACTGATGCCCGTCGGCCGCATCGGCGCGGAGGAGGCGCTGCTCGAGGTCCGCTGGTCCGCCGCGGGCGTGACCATGCCCGACGGCAGCGCCCCCCCGCTGACCGCCGATCTGCGCGACGGCCGCCCGGCGCGCACGACCGTGATCGGGCCCGACGGCAAGAGCCGCGTCGTCGAGCTCGCCGCGAACGTCCCGCCCCGCTTCAACCGCATGAAGCTCGCCTGGGGCACGGGCCCCTACGGCCTCTCCTCGAGCGCCGAGTCCGGCAACGGCGCGTCCGGCTCCGTCATGCTGTACGGGAATTTCCGCCTGCGCACCGAGGACAACCTCTCGCTGCGCGCCTTCGAGGCGGCCGTCGGCCAAAGCCCGGTCCACACTTCCTTTTTCAATAACCTCGGCCTCTACTTCGCCTATGACGCGGTGCGCGCCCTGGACACGCGCCTGCGCCTGACGATTTTGCTCGGCGCGCAGATCGTGACCTTCGCCCCGAAAGGCCTCGCCCACCCGGCCTACAATGAATCGATCGCTCCCCAGGGCTTCGAGGTCTCCTACCCCGACGCCTTCGGCATCAAAAACAAGTCCCTCTCGGGCGGGCTGTTCCTCCAACCCGGCGTGTCGAAGCGCTACCAGAACATGTGGGTGCGCTACGGCGGGCGCTGGTTCGGCGAGCTCAATTACCTGTCCTGGCGCGCGAACAACCGCTACGCCACGATGTGGGGTTTCTCCGTCGGCGCGCCGCTCGCCCAGTTCTTCTAGCATCTAGGCTTGACTGACCGTCCCTTAGCTGTTATAAATGAGGGGTAGTCTACCCGGAACGCCGAGCTGGGGCGCTTCCGGCTTTTTATTTTATAGGAACCATGTCCCTCGACCAAATTAAAACCGCCCAACTGATCACCGCCAAGGAGCACCTCGAAGAGGTGTGCGTCGACCTCGCCAAGTGCGACCGCCTGGCCTTCGACACCGAGTCCAACGGCTTCTACGCGCATAAAGAGAAGGTCTGCCTGATCCAGATTTCCACGGCGACCGAGGATTTCATCGTCGACCCGATCGCGTTCAAGGACATTTCCGCGCTGGGCCCGCTGTTCGCCGATCCGAAAATCGAGATTTTGTTCCATGCGGGCGAGTACGACGTGCTCTGCCTCAAGCGCGACTACGGCTTCACCTTCACCAACCTCTACGACACCATGATCGCCGCGCGCATCCTCGGCACCAAGGAGCTCGGACTGGCCGCCGCGATCGAGCGCCACTTCGGCCTGGTGATCTCCAAGAAGCTCCAGCGCGCCGACTGGGGCAAGCGCCCTTTGACGCACGAGATGATCCGCTACGCGCAGGGCGACACCCATTTCCTGATGCGGCTGGCCGACATCCAGAAGAAGATGCTCCTTGAAAAGGGTCGTATGGATGACGCGAAGGAATCCTTCGCCGACCTCGCCGCCCTCGAGCCCAATCTCAAGACCTTCGACCAGGACGGCTTCTGGAAGCTCGTCGGCCGCGACGACATCGGCGGCCAGCAGATGGCCGTGCTGCGCGAGATCTGGCTGTACCGCGAGCAGCAGGCCCAGTCGCGCGACCGCGCGCCGTTTCGCGTCATGCCCGAGGACCTGATGGTGCGCATGGCCCAGGCGATGCCCGAGACGCGCGAGGCCCTCGCCGCGGTCCGCGGCATGTCGCCTTATATTTTAGAGCGCTTCGCCTCCGGCCTCCTGGCCGCCGTCGAGAAGGGCAAGGCTTCGCCGCCCGTGACCCGGCCCCCGTCGGCCCCGGCCGAGCGCAAGCGCCTGTCCGACCTCGAATGGCGCACCTTCGAGGCCCTGCGCGCCTGGCGCAAGAGCC
>JAHFCD010000040.1 GCA_023249695.1 Elusimicrobiota bacterium | reverse complement strand
AAGCCCAGGCCCGCTTTCCAATACGGCGTTCGGTTGACGGGGTTGAACCAGGCCGCCTCGCCGTGGGCCGTGCCCTCGAACAGCTCCTTGGCGAAATCGCCGCCGACGACGAATGACGCGGTGGAGCCCGGAATCTTGCCGCCCATCACGGCGGCGTCCCAGCCCTCCCAGTTTGCGCGGCCCCGCGCCAGGAGGGAGTGGTCGATCCAGGAATCGTCCGGCGCCCAGGCGAGCTCCGCCTGGCCGAGCGAGCCGACGCCGGCGCGCGCGTACAGCGCGTCCACGCCGCGTCGCTCGTCGCGCTCGACGTTCGTCGGGTCGTAAGGGTTCAGGACGTCGGTCGGGTTCCACAGCTTGCCGCTTCCCCACGCGATCCTCTGCCGCCCCGCGCGGACGGCGCCGCGGTCCCCCTCCAGCCCGATCCAGGCGCGGTAGGCGCCGATGCCGTAGCCGTTGGTCGTGCCCGTCGAGACGGTGTGCTCCATGTCGAGCCAGGGCTTGGGCGGCGCGTAGCCGAACTGCCGGAACTCGGCGGTGCGAAAGAAGGAGCCCGCGGCGACCTGCTGGTCGAAATCGACGTGCGCCTTGAGAACCGACCTATCGGCATCGAGCGTGAGGCGGGCGCGCGTGGTGTTGAGATTGTAGGCCCGTCCGTCGAAGCCCGAGTGGGAGTACTGCCAGAAATTCTTCAGGTAGCCGCCGGTCTTCACGGCCGCGGAGGCCGGCGCGGCGAGGAGCAGGACGAGAAGGCTAGCGAGGGCGCACTTCATCGGCTTTGAGCTCTCCGTCCTGGAGGCGCACGACGCGGCGGGCGCGCTCGAGCACGGCCCCGTCGTGGCTGGAGAAGAGGAAGGTGATGCCGTGGTCTTTATTGAGGCCCTCCATCAGGTCGAGAAGCTGCGCCCCGGTCTTCGAGTCGAGGTTCGCGGTCGGCTCGTCGGCGAGCACCAGGGACGGGCGCGTGACGATCGCGCGCGCGACGGCGACGCGCTGCTGCTGGCCGCCGGAGAGCAGGTCCGGGCGGCGCTCCGCGTATTCCGTCAGGCCGACCCACTTCAGCGCCTCGAGCGCGAGCGCCCGGCGCTCCTGCGGGTCCGCGTTCTGGAGGACCAGCGGGTACTCGACATTTTCCGCGGCGGTCAGGACCGGGATCAGGTTGTAGGCCTGAAACACGAAGCCCAGCGAGCGCAGGCGGAAGTCCGAGAGCGGGTCGGCGTCGAGCGTGGACACGACGTGGCCGTCGTAGCTCACCGTGCCCTTCGTCGGGCGATCGAGCGTGCCGATGAGGTTGAGCAAGGTGGACTTGCCCGAGCCCGAGGGGCCGGCGAGGGCGGTGAACTCCCCGCGCGCGATCTTGAGGTCGACGCCGCGCAGCGCGGCGACCTTGGAGCCGCCGGGGTAGATCTTATGGACGCCTTTGACCTCGACGAAGCTAGACATGGCGCAGAGCCTCCGCCGGCTTCAAGCGGCCGGCGCGCAGCGCCGGCGGGAGCGAGGCGAGCAAAGTGATGATGAACACCGAGACGCAGGCGATCGAGTGCAGGCGCCACGCCGGGATCATGTAGATGACGGACGGGAAGGGCAGGAAGTAAGAGAACGCCTCGCCCACGGGCAGGTGGAGCCCGTGCCGCCCGAAGTAGCCGATGAGCAGGGCGCCCGTCGCGAGGCCGAGGAGGGCGCCGACCGCGCCGAGCACGAGGGATTCGGCCAGGATCAGGCGCACGATCCACCGAGGCCGCGCGCCGATGGCCATCAGCACGCCGAACTCGCGCACGCGCTCGAACAGGCTCATCAGCTGGGTGTTGAGGATGCCGAGCGCGACGATCAAGAACACGATGATGAGCACGATCGTGAGGATGCCGTTCTGGAAGGCCTGGATGCCGATGATCTCGCGATCGATCTTCTTCCAGCTGATCGCGCGGATGTTTCCGGGCGGCAGGCGCGCGTCGAGGTCGGCGGCGACCGCGTCGGCGAGCTCGATGTCCTTGACGCGCGCCGCGAGCTGATTGGCCTGCCCGGGCCGGCCGAGCATCTCCTGCATGGCCTTGAGCGGCACCCAGACGATCTGGCCGTCGAAGGACTCCGAGCCGGTCTGATGGAGCCCGACGACGCGGAAGGCCTCCGCGCCCATCGAGCCGTCGGCGGCCTGGGCCATGATCACGACCTTCTCGCCCAGGCGCACGTCGAGGCGGCCGGCGATCTTGCGGCCCATGACGATGCCCTTGCCGTTGGGATCGAGGTAGGTCCCCTCCTTGATATAGGAAGACATGTCGGTGAGGGTCTTTTCCTTGTCCGGCTCGACGGCGCAGATCAGGGCGCCCAGCGACGCGCTCGGCGCGGAGACCAGGCCGGTCATGTGGATGCGCCGTCCCCAGACCTTGACGCGGGGGTCGTTCTCCAGAAGCTTGCCCGCGGGCTCGGGGTCGGCCATGAACTTGTCCGGGAACTTGGATTCGTCCACGTCGCTGCGCTGGATCCGCACGTGCCCGGTGATCGAGCCCGTCGCCTTCTCGATGAGCTGTCCCTGGAGGGAGATGATGAGGCTCTGGCCGAACATGATCGCGGCTAGGCCGAAGCCCATCGCGGCCACGTTGATCAGGCTGCGGCGTCGGTTGCGCCAGACGTTGCGCCAGGCCAGCCGCAGCACGCTAGCGCGTCTCCTTCTGCAGGCGCTGGTAGCTGAAGAATTCCTCGCCCAGCGGGATGTCGAACTGGAGCTCCTGATAATGGAGGACGGTGCGCTGGCCCTTCTTCTTCGCCGGCACGCATTCGAGGCGGGCGGGCACGCGGCGTCCGCTCATGACCTTGACGTCGGACAAGGTGATCGTGCGGATCAGCTCGCCGCGCTCCGAGAAGTCGAGCTCATTAAGAGGTATGACCGATTGGTCGTCGTCGTAAAGAGCGACGTCGGTCAATACCTTGCCCCAGACGACGGGGGCGTCGGGCTTGGGGATCGCCTCGATGTGATAGACCGTGCGGCCTTCTTCCTTGGTGGTCTTCAGGAGCTTATGGGTGTAGTCCTTGACGATCGAGTCGGCCTTGACGATGTCCTCGTAGGTGAAGTCCGAGCCCTGCCAGGTCGAGTGCATCATCGTGGGCGGGATCTTGATCACGCGCTCCACCTTCGGCAGCCACACCCACATCTCGGTCTTGCGGCGCAGGGTCGTGTTTCCCCGCTCCTTGGCGGGCGCCAGGATCTTGATGAACGCGTAGGTCCGGTCCTTGTTCCAGCCCTCGATCTCGAGCGAGCGCTTCCACTCGGGCGTCTCGATCGTCATGATGAGGCGGCCGTGGCTCGAGTCGCCGCGCAAGGCCTTGTTGGCCTTGTCGATGAGGTCGTGAATGCTGGGTTCGGCGGCGGAGGCCGGAGCGGCGAGCATGAGCGCGCACAATAGAGCCTTCATGGCCGCATTCTACTTTATAGGAGGGCGGGCGGTGAGACGCCAGAGGTCGAACTCGCCCTTGAGGCCCTTGAGCGCGATCGTGAAGTGCTCGGCCGAGGGGCCGTGGCGCTCGAGGATCGCCTTGCAGGCCGGGTCGGCGCCGATCGCGCTGGTGATCACGATATCACCGCCCGCGCTTTCGTTCTGCACGCGCGCCGCGACGTTGACCATGGTCCCGAAGTAGTCGAGATGCCCGCCCGCGTTGATCGCGATGGACGCTCCCTGATGCACGCCGATCTTGAGCGCGACCGGGTCGCGGGGCGCCAGGCGCGCCGTCAGTTCGCCGATGCGCTCCTGCATGTCGAGCGCGGCCTCGAGCGCGCCCGCGCCGGACGGGAAAACGGCCATCACCGCGTCGCCGATCGTCTTGACCACCGCGCCGCCGCGCGCCGAGATGATCGCGGTCAGCCAGTCGAAGTGGTCGCGCACGACGCCGTAGGCGGTCGCGTCGCCGACCCGCTCGTACATCGCCGTCGAGCCCTTGAGGTCGGTGAACAACAGGGCGAGATTCTTGATGCTGATCTCCACGCCGGGCGCCAGCACCTCGGAGGAGAACAGATCCCGGAACTCCTGCATCGTCGTGACCAGCGCCGCGGACGCCGCGGCGTCCTTCCAGCTTTCCTTCTCGATGCGCACGAGCGCGGGCGCGAGGGTCGGCTGAAAAACGACCCGGACGAGCCCCGGTCGAAAAAGAAGCTCCGCCCCGTCGGCGGCGCGCGAGAGGTCGATGGACACGGTCGACGGGCCCGCGGCCGACGGCCGCAGGACCACGGCGCGCTTCGTCTGCAGGAAGCGGACGGTGTACGAGCGCGACTCGAGGCCGATGTCCACCGCCCGGACGGTCGCGCCGTCGAGGACCAACTGCGCGGCGGCGTGGCGCGAGTGCGCGGGGCTTCCGGCGCAGAAGACCGCGCCCTTCGCGTCGCGGACGCTCGGATGCACCGAGAAGCGCAGCTCGACCGAGCTTCCGAAGTCCACGCCGTAATCGATGTCGCACGAGCCGCAATGCGAGACGGCCTTCAAGTCGGAGAGCTTGGCGAGGGTTTCCTTCGGCGCCGCGCAGTTCGGGCACAGCACCTCCCACTTCAAGTCGAGGAGGCCGACCTTGGTGGCATGTAAACAGACGCCGAGCGAAGCGAGGCGCGGAAGGCCCCAGCGGTCGGCGAGTTCGAAGGGACGCATGCCGCGCAGATCGTCGTCCGAGGCCTCCTTTAGATGCGCCAGGAGCTTCGCGGCGGAGGGTGGGTCGACGCCTTCCGCGTTCAGCGCCGCGGCGCGCGCGGCGTACAGCGCCGGATCGACGGGGCTCAACGTGCGCGGCGGCGCCGGGAAGTCCCCGAGCTTTCGTATGGACTCGTCGATGCTCTTGTAGATGCCGACCAGGTCGGACGTGGTCTTCATCGCGAACAGGCGGACGAAGGGGCGCGCCCATTCCCACCGGGGCCAGAATACGCTGTACAGCGTCGTCGCGGTCCCGCCGTCCTCCTCCTTCATCCTCAGTCCGCCCTGGAAGCGGGCGAAGGGGCCGGTGTGGAAATCGCGCGTGACTTCATAGCCGCGCCCGTCCACGTAATCGAATGGCGGCTCTTTCCAGCGCAGGGGAAGCCCGAACAGGCTCGCGCTGATCTCTTGGGAGAAATCCTCGGGGTCCGCGCCGGACGAGGTGGTCGCCGGGAGGCCGAGGGCGCGATTGAGGCGGTCGGTGTTGGAGACGAGCGGCCACAGCGCGGCCGGCGAGGAGGACAGGTGAAAGGTCTTCTCGAGGCGGACGGGCTCCACCCGGCGATTATAGCAGGAGGAAGGCGGCGACCGCGACCGCCTCAGAGCTCAATGGTCCCATTTTGGAATGGGACCTCTGCCGCGCTCCCGTTTGGGACCTCCGGACCTGCATGCCTGGCACTGAGTTGATTAAAATCAATGACCATGATCAAGAAGATTCCCGCCGTCGCGCTGTGCGCGTCGCTGCTGATTCCCTCTCCCGCCGCCGCGCAGGCCCTGCGCGCCGTCGCCGGAGCCCCGGCCCTCACCCCCGCCGTCCGCGTCGCGCCCCTCGTCGCCCCTCCCGCCCTCGCGTTTTCCGCGGCGAGCCTGTCGCCCGCGCTCCTGCCGGCCAACGTCGTCGCGCTGCGGCCCGCCGTCGTTCCCGCCGCGGCTCCCGTCGTCGTCACCGCGCGCCTTCCGGTGAAGGCCTACGCGATGGAGCTCGCCGCGACGAAGGCGCCGGAGGCCTTCCTCGCGAAGACCTTCGACGGCTCGATCGCCGCGGCGAACGACGACTCGTACGCCGTGCCCGTTTCCCCGGCTCCCGCGCGCCCGGCGTTCCTGTCCCGGGTGTCCGCGTACGGCTTCGCGGCGGCGGCGGCCGTGGTCCCGACGCTCCACCAGGCGGCCGCCCCGCAGACGAGCTCGATGTCGGCCGGCGCGGGCTTCGCGATCATCGGCGGCGCGATCTTCGGGCTGCTGCTGCTGGTGCGCTGGATCGAGGGCTCGAAGCCGGTGCAGTTCTACCTCGCCCGGCGCCGCTGGGCGACCGCGGTCGAGCCGTGGCGCAAGTGGAAGGACGCGTCGCCCGAGGAGAAGGTCCAGGTCGAGGCCGCGGCCGACGAGATCGTCGCCTTCAACAAGGCCGGCCGCTGGCCCGGCAACCGCAAGACCAAGGACGAGCCGATTTCGATCATTCCCCGCGCCCCGGCGGCCTCGGCCTCGAGCTCGCGTCCGGGGCCGTCCGATGCGAAGGCCCCCGCCGCCCCGGCGCCGCTGACGTTCGCCGACGTCGCGGGCCAGGACGACGCGAAGCGCGAGCTTCAGAAGGTCGTCGACTACATCAAGAATCCCGAGCCTTACAACAAGCTCGGCGCGAAGGGCTTTCGCGGCGTGCTGATGTTCGGCCCCCCCGGCACCGGCAAGACCTTGATCGCCCGCGCGGTCGCCGGCGAGGCCGGCGCGACCTTCCACGAGACCAACGGCTCGGAGTTCGTGAACACCTACGTCGGCAAGGGTCCTTCCAACATCCGCGCCGCGTTCGCCAAAGCGCGCGGCGACGGCAAGAAGCCCGGCATCCTGTTCATCGACGAGATCGACGCGGTCGGCAAGAAGCGCAGCGACGGCGACGGCAATCAGGAATACGAGAACACCTTGAACGCGCTTCTCGCGGAGATGTCGAGCCCCGTGAACGCCAAGATCGTCGTCATCGCGGCGACGAACCGCCCGGAGCTGCTCGACGCGGCCTTGATGCGGGGCCGCCGTTTCGGCCTGAAGGTTCCCGTGGGCCTGCCGGACATCCTGGGCCGCGAGGCGATCCTGAAGGTCCACTCGAAGGGGATGCCGCTCGCGGAAGGCGTGAGCCTGGCCAAGGTCGCGGAGCTGACGCCGGGGCTGTCCGGCGCCGACCTCGAGGAGATCATCAACGACGCCGCGATGCTCGCCGCCGAGCGCAAGGGCGTCGACGTGACCGAACGGGATTTCCGCAAGGCCGTCGAGCGCCAGACCATCGGCCACGAGCGCAAGCTCGTGATGAGCGCCGTCGAGAAGAGGGTCGTCGCCAATCATGAGTCGGGCCACGCGCTCGTCGCCTGGCTCGTTCCCAACGGCGACCAGATCCGCAAGATCACGATCGTCCCGCACGGCCTCCAGGCTCTCGGCCTCGTGCAGACCCTGTCCGCGGAGGAGAAGCACCTTTACTCCAAATCCTGGCTCGAGGACCGCATCGCGATCGCCCTCGGCGGACGCGTCGCCGAGCAGATGACGACCGGCGAGGCGTACTCCGGCGCGCAGAACGATTTCGAGCAGGCCACGCGCATGGCGCGCATGATGGTCATGAAATTCGGCATGTCCGACAAGGTCGGCCACGTGTCTTACGACATGGACGGCGAGCGGCCCGCCGTCGGCCGCGCGCAGAGCGAAAGGCAGCGCGAGCTCATCGACGCCGAGGTCCGGCGCATCATCGACGAGCAAACCGCGCGCGTCGTGAAGCTGCTGACCGAGCACCGCGCCTACCTCGACGGCATGGCCGACGAGCTCATGGCGAAGGAGACCTTGCGCGAGGACGACCTCGCCCGCCTACTCCCGGCCCGCCTGATTAAGTAAAATAAGGCGATGAAGCGCTTCGCCTGCGTGCACGGGCATTTCTATCAGCCGCCCCGGGAAAACCCCTGGACCGGCGCGGTGGAGCGTCAGCTTTCGGCCGGCCGCGACCACGATTGGAACGCGCGCATCGCGCGCGAGTGCTACGTCCCCAACAGCGAGGCCCGGGTCGTCGACGGCGAGGGCCGCATCACCGACATCGTCGACAACTACGCCTGGATGTCGTTCAACTTCGGCCCGACCTTGCTGGCCTGGCTCGAGAAGGCCCACCCGCACGCCTACGCCCGCCTGCTCGAGGCCGACAAGGAAAGCGCCGCGCGGCTGGACGGGCACGGCAACGCGCTGGCGCAGGCGTTTCATCATTCGATCCTGCCTCTCTCCTCCCCCCGCGACCGCGCGACCGAGATCCGCTGGGGCCTGGCCGATTTCCGGTCGCGATACGCGCGAGAGGCCGAAGGCCTCTGGCTTCCGGAGTGCGCGGCCGACGACGCGACCTTGGCCGCCGTCGCGGACCAAGGCGTCAAGTTCGTGATCCTCGAGCCTCACCAGGCGGACGCGGTCCGGCCGGCGGGAGGCGCCTGGAAGGCGGCCTCCGGCGCCCTGCGGCCCGGCACGGCGTATCAGTGGACCGACGGCTCCCGCACGTTGGCCGTGTTCTTCTACGACGGCCCCTTGTCGCGCTCCGTCGCGTTCGAGCGCGCGATGAGCGACAGCAACGCCTTCGCCGCCCGCGTCGTCTCGAGCCTGCCGCCGTCGGCGGAAGACGGCCTGGCCCTGCTCGCCACCGACGGCGAGTCCTACGGTCATCACGAGTCCTTCGCGGAGATGGGCCTCGCCCACTTCCTGCGTTACTCCCTGCCCGAGCAGGGCGTCGAGCCGGTCAACCTCGGCTGGTGGCTCGCGAAGCACCCGCCGCGCGACGAGGTGCGCCTGCGCGCGGGCGGCACCTCCTGGAGCTGCCCTCACGGCGTCGAGCGCTGGCGTTCGGCCTGCGGCTGCGGCGCGGTGGAGGGCGCGAGCCTGGCATGGCGCGCGCCGCTTCGGGCGGCCTTGGAACGCCTGCGCGACGGCCTGGCCGCTCTCTATGAAAAGGAAGCCGCCGGCCTGCTGACCGATCCGTGGGGGGCGCGGGACGCGTACATCTCCGTGGCGCTCGACCGCTCTGAGGCGAACGTCGCCCGCTTCCTGTCCGAGCACGCGCCCTCCGCGAAGGACGAGAGCGTGCGCGTCAAGGCTCTGACCTTGCTCGAGCTGCAGCGCCATTCGCTGATGATGTTCACGAGCTGCGGCTGGTTCTTCGATCAGCTGTCCCGGATCGAGCCCGTCCAGGTCCTGCTCTACGCGGCGCGCGCCCTCGAGCTCGCGCGGACCTTCGGCGTCGACCTCGAAGCCGAGTTCGTCGCCGGCCTCGAGGACGAGACCGACGTCTGGGCCCGCCTCGTCAAGACGCAGATCGTGACGCCCGACCACGTCGCCGCGCATTACGCGGTGTCCCTGCTCTTCTCCGACCAGCCCCCGTCTCACGTGCACCATCACCGGGCCGAAAGCCAGCGCTTCACGCGCCGCGTCGAGGGCGGCGTCACCGTGGCGGCCGGCCGCGCGGCCTTTTATGACGGCTGCACCGGCGCCCGCTGGACCCGGGCCTTCTTCTCCGCGGTGCTCAAGGGCCAGCGCGTGCAGACCTTCGTCTGCGCGGGCGACCTTCCCGACGACCGGTTCGACAGCCTGCTGCAGGCGGCCGCCGGAGGCGGAGAAGCGGCGCTGCCCCCCGGCCGCCTCTTCCTCCTGCGCGACCTGCGGCCCGACGAGCGCGAGAAGGTGCTGACCACGGTGCTCAAGCGGCGGCTCGCGCGCTGGGAGACGGCGGGACGCGACCAGCTCGAGGACGCGCTGACGCTCGCGGAGCAGTACCGCGGCCTCGGCCTGCCGCTGCCGCCCGGGCTCGACGAGGAGACGAGCCTGTCGCTGGCGCACGCGCTGGCCGACGCGGCGCGGCGCTTCGCGGAGGACTCCTTCGGCGCCCTCGACGAGATCGCCTCCGTCGTCGCGCGCGCGAAAGCCGCGGGCCTGCCCGCCCCCTCCGCGCGCGCCGAGCAGCCCTTCGCCGGCGGCGTCGAGCGTCTGCTCGCCGGCCTCGAGAACGGCTCGGCCGACGCGGCCGCCGCCGAGCTCGTCGAGGCGGCTTCGGCCGCGGCCGTCGCGGGCCTATCCGATTGGCGCCCGGGCGCTCAGGTGCGGGTGTTCCGGTGGCTCAAGGCCAAGAAGCCGACCTTCCCCGCCGCGCGGCGGCTTAGCGAGCTGCTCGGGATCAGGA